>JBLHQQ010000004.1:0-29495 GCA_047625245.1 Candidatus Azotimanducaceae bacterium | reverse complement strand
CTGCAAAGTGGGCAGGCCATCGGCCAGAGCGGGCTGGATCATGCCTTGCTGCTGGTCTCTGACATTCCGGGCGTTTTGGTCGGCGCAACCTTGAAGCCGGGTCAGGTCGTCGGCACATCGGACCTGCTGGTGAGCACCACACCCGGCCCGACGGTCACGGGCAATGTGGTCTCGGACAATTATGGCAGCCGCTTTACCGGGCGGGAGCGCATCGGCAGCACCGTCAATCTCATCAACCCGGTGCAGCGCGGGGATGTGCTGAGCTTGAGCGTCCTCAGCTCGGGAAGCGGGTTGAACTACGGGCGCCTTGGCTACGAGACCTTGCTCAATGGGCAGGGCACGCGTCTGGGTGGGTCATATTCGGCACTGCGCTATAAGTTGGGCGATCCGCTGGCAGACCTGCAGGCGAATGGAAGCGCACGGGTAGCGAACCTGTGGGCTAAGCACCCGCTGGTGCGTAGCCGGGATGTCAATCTTTACGGGCGGCTCCAGTTTGACAGTCTGCAACTGCGCGACCATATTGATGCCAGCGCAATCAAGACCGAACGGTCGTTGGAGAACTGGACGCTGAGCCTCACCGGGGATGCGGGCGATGCGTTTCTGTCGGGCGGCGTCAGCACCTGGAGCCTGGTCTGGACAACAGGGCGGGTCAGTTTTGACAACGCAGATGCGCAGTTGGCAGATGCGGGGGCCGCGGACACGCAAGGTGGTTTCTCCAAATGGAACGTCAACGTCGCGCGTCTGCAAAGCCTGAGTCCAAAGAACAGTCTGTATCTAGCGGTCTCCGGCCAGTGGGCGAACGGTAATCTGGATTCGTCGCAGAAGATGATTGTGGGCGGGCCTTACTCGGTGCGCGGCTATGACACGGGCGCGCTGTCGGGTGATACCGTCTATCTGGCAACCGCCGAATTGCAGCACGCCCTGGGCACAGTCTGGGGCGGGCAATGGCAGGCGGTGGCTAGCGTCAACACTGCGCGCGTGACGGTCAACAAGAACATTCGGCCTGGCCTTACGGGGGCGAACAGCGCCACCCTGAGCGGGGCTGGGGTGGGGCTGAACTGGGTAGGGCCGGAGCAGTGGAGTGTCAAAACTTATATCGCCACGCGCCTGGGCAGTACCCCAGCGTTAGTGGAGAGCAGCGCATCCACCCGCGCATGGGTAGAGCTCAGCCGAGGGTTTTAGGGGTCGTCTCAGGAAACGGATCGCAGAGTACGTTAAGCATGTGAGGGCGCGGCAATCCAGCGGTACAGACACGCTTAGCGGTTCCATACTCTACGAGGGAGTGTTACTGCTCTGGTTTTATCGGTTGTGCCACCGCGTAAGCGTGCTCCTCGGCCTTAGCGAGAAGCCTGAGAAGATTGCCGCCCCAGATCATTTCCAAGTCAGCTTTGGTATAGCCTTCTTTCAGTAAGCGTTCGGTCAGATGGGGGAATGCTGCAATGTCATAGAGATCTTCGACACCACCTCCGCCGTCAAAGTCGCCGCTAACACCCACATGATTTGTGCCTATGAGTTTGAGTACATAGAGAAAGTGATCCATGTATTCTTCAAAACTGGCAAGAACCGGGGGGTATTGGCTGTTGATGTTGATCTGTTTTTGCCGAAATGCAATTGCCTGTGTCTCGGTAAGCTTTCCAGCGGCGGTAACTTCGGCACGAAGATCGGTGAATGCCTTGGTCCGTTCTGGGTTATCCGGCAGTTTCGTCAGATAGCCGCTAAATGCATTCATTTGGATCACGCCGCCAGTTTTCGCAAGCTTGAGCAGAATGTCGTCAGGCACGTTGCGGGGATGATCGTAGATACTTTTTGCGCCTGAGTGAGATAGGACAATAGGCGTCTTTGACAAATCCAGCATCTGCCTAACCACATCGTCATGGGCATGGGAGCCGTCCAGTATCATGCCGAGCCGATTCGCTTCTGCTATCAATTCTTTGCCCGAAGGTGACAGGCCCTGCCACACCTGACCCTTCGGGTCAGTTGAGCTGTCACCAAACTGATTGTTGGCAAAGTGCACGGGCCCGACCATCCGGACCCCCAGCTCGTAAAAAGTTTTGAGCAGAGAAATGTCTTCTCCCAGAGGATAGGAATTTTCTATGCTGAGATAAACAACTCGTTTGCCCTCGGCATGGATTCGAGGCCCATCCTCGGATCGAGTTGCGATCTCAAATACGTCTGGGTGGGCGGCCACCATCTTGTGAATCGCCAATGCTCTAAGCACGGCGGTATCACGGTTCTTCTCAAAGTCAGCAGGGGTGAGCGGACCTTGTCTCGAGAATATGACCCAAAAGCCTCCATCTAGGCCTCCCTCTTGCATACGTGGATAGTCCACCTGGGAGCCGTCTTGATAGGGATCATGACGAGCCATAATGTCGAACTCAGGCCGCATCAGCAGCGCTGGAGTATCCAGATGCGAATCCATGACCAATAACGACTCGTGAATTTCACGCGGAGATTCCGCCATCGCTGACACGCCGAGGGACATTACGAAACAAATGGCAGCTAATATACTCACCTTTATTCCTTGTTGTAGCTCTCTTTCTCTCAATTTGTTCACTCAATTCAGTCGTTTGATTTGATGCCACTCTACCTTGAACTGCACCTTCAGTTAAAGGTTCAGGCGTCGAACACAGCGTTTGTGGTGAGTGGCCTGATATCTCTGTAGGATCGTGGCCAAAAGGAAGACCAGCTATGCCCAATTTGAAGTTACTGACACTACTGGCAGTTTTAGCCGCGCTTGTTGCCTGTGCGAAACCTGTCGAGACATCTGTCGAAAAGAAACCGGCAGCACCGATTAGTCCGGAGGCTGTGCATCAAAAGGCGTTGGTGCTCGATGCTCACGCGGATATTGAAATTCCAGGTAAAGAAGACCGCTACGCAGGAGCCGATGGAAAATCTAAGGTTGCACCGGACAAGATGCATGCGGGTGGTGTTGATGCGGTGGTGATGTCTGTGGCCGTAGGTCCAGGACCGAGAACTGCTGCGGGATACGCAGCGGCAAGATTGCAAGCCGACGCAGAACTGGCGGCAGTGATTGATATGGTTGGTGATCCTGCTAACAACCTAGTGCTGGCGAGGAGCGGAGAAGAATTAATCGCTGCCCACGAAGCCGGTAAGGGCGCTCTGATCCTTGGCTTTCAAAATGCTCTCATCCTGGGTGACGATGATGCAGGAATCGATTCGTTTTATGCCTCTGGCGTTCGGGTTTTCGCCTTGACTCATATGGGACACAACGACTTTGCTGATTCGTCTAGACCCCTTTATATTGCCGCCCTCGCCTCCCACGAAGCAGTGGAGGAACATGGTGGACTGTCCGATCGTGGCCGCGCCGCCATTAAGCGAATAAATGAACTGGGCGCCATTGTGGATATTTCCCAGTTGTCGAAAGCGGCAGCGCTTGAAGTGTTGAATCTTTCGACAGCGCCGGTCATTGCGAGTCATTCCAATGTCCGAGCCCTAACGGATGTGAGCCGTAATGTATCGGATGAGGAGATTGATCTAATCGGCGAGATCGGCGGTGTCATCCATATTGCCCCTTTTCGAGGTTATCTATTTGACTCAACGAATGCTGATTTGGATGTTCAAATTCGTGCCGCTAGACGGGCAGCTGGCATAGAGGAAGATTCCTATTATCCTTTTGAGCTGTACTGGGAAATTACCGACGTGGAAGTCCAAACAAAGTTTCTTAGTACCGTCAGTGATTTGTTAGGTCCCGGTAGCATTGACGCGATGATTGATCATATTGACTATATTGTTAACCGTATCGGCATTGATCATGTCGGCATTGGCACAGACTTCAATCACGGTAGTGGCATAAATGGATACGATGATGCGAGTGAAGCACTCAACGTCACCAAAGGTTTGTTGGCGCGAGGCTACAGTCCGGCGGATGTTGAGAAGATCTGGGGCGGCAACTTTGTTCGTGTCTTTAACAAGGTCGCAAAATAAAGTGGCTCGTTAACCCATCTCCGTGATGGGTTGCAGCCTCGCCCGCAGTTCATTCTTGGCTATCTTCTCGAGAGTGGAGCGCGGTAGCTCTGTGACCACATGAATATCTTTGATGACTTTAAAACTGGCGAGATTGGTTGTGCAGTGGGCGATCAATTTGGCTTTCAAATCTTGTTCTTCAATGGCTAGACCCGCCGCGTTTAGAATCACAAACGCGACCGGCACCTCATCTAACATGTAGTGCTTCTGGGCCACGACCGCAGATTCTTCTATTAGCCCAGTTTGCATGATCACGCTCTCGATTTCTGATGCGGCGACGTTCTCGGCACCTACTTTTAGCATGTCCTTTTCCCGGTCAGAAAAGTACAACCAGCCTTGCTTGTCGACACGAACTAGATCGCCGGTATCAAACCAACCCTGATCATCAAAGGCACTTTGGTTAGCCTCTGGATTGCGGTAGTACTCCTTAAAAAGCGACACGCCGCGGACGCCACGAATATGTAAAACACCCTTTTCTTCAGGGCCAGCAGCTGTGCCGTCAGGCTTTCTGATTTCAATCTGGTATTCCGGTGCAACCCGTCCCAGGGTGCCATGGGGTCCTGGGTGGTCAACATCCGTGACGATGCCGTGGGTCAGGGTTTCCGTCATGCCCCACCAGCCGATGGTTTCCACATTGAAGTGGGCCCCAATTTTGGGCAGGTGAGCGGGGCCGCCCCAGAAACGCATTTGGTGGTCCGGCACCGGTTGTGTCATGAGGGCTTTAAAGGCAAAGGGGATCATCGACGCCCAGGTCACTGCGTACTGCAGTGCGATATTCCAAAAGCGTGATCCGGAAAACTTTGGCTGAACCACAATGGTGCCGCCGGACCAGTGGGTTGCAAGCATCGAGTAGCCCTGGGCGTTGGTATGAAACAGCGGCATATAAATCAAGGTGGTGTCTTCTCGACGCAGGCGCATGTGTTGGGCAGATATCTTTCCGGCCCACAGCCCATTGGCATGGGTCCACAGTACGGCTTTGGGTCGTGAGGTAGTGCCGGAAGTAAATTGAACACTAAGGTTTCTCATTGAGTCCGCTGTTAATTTCGGTAGCGGACTCGATGATGACAGCGTGGCAAAAGAAATGCTTTGGGTGGCGTCAATTATGTCCCGATGGTCTGCTCGATATTGCCCGGCATCGTTGTCGGTGACGGCAATAAAAGAAAGGTCAGGACAGGCTTTACTGATCATCTCTGCGAATTGAGGCTGGGTGATAGCGCAGACAGTTTTTGTGACTTCTGAAAAGTACTGCATATCTCGAGCGACAGAATGTGTGTTGGTTGAGACAGCGACGGCGCCGAGTAATGCGCATGCATACCAGGAAAAAATGAACTGAGGAGAATTGTCGAGATGAATAAGGACAAAGTCGTCAGCTTTGACACCCCTGTCATGGAGTCCTGATGCGATCAGAGTCGCCTCTTTCAACAGCTCCGCGTAACTCCAAGTTTGGTGATCGCCTTCAAGGGGGCACCAAACTAGGCTGGTCTTGTCGGGCGTGCGGTCTGCCCATTGCCTTAGCATCCACGGGATATCGATGCCCGCCATCGAGTTGGTGCTACTGAGTTCTATCTGTGCCTGAAGGTTCATGCTGTTTCTCTCTTATCGGCAGAAATGTTTGACTGAGTATCTGGCCAGTTTTCGAAGTTGGATCCGTGGTTCGCCTGCTCGGGCACGTAGTGCCAGGGTATGTAACACCCCTTGAATGAGTTTGGCTATGACCATGGGTTCGTCGGGTTGTGCTAGGGACCCGCTAGCCACAGCGTCTCTTACGTAGACTGCAATTTTTTGATCGAGATCGTTAATCAGTGAAGCCAGTGCAGTGGAAACCCCCTCGTGGTTAATGACCTCAACAGGGGCGGTACAGGCGAGAAAACAGCCAAGCTGAGCCTCGGGCCCACAGTAAACATCAATGGCCTGATAGTAAAAGCTCAGCAACCCTAGTTGAAATTCTGCAGCCTGTCCTAGAGTGCCGTCTAGTGCAGCATCCAGTTGACCGCAAAAAGTGTTTAGAGCCCTGAGGTAAATCACTTCTTTGCTGCCGAAGGCGTTGTAAATACTCGGGCGATTCATGTCCATTGCGGTGGATAGGTCGTCTAAGGATGTTGCCGCAAGGCCCTTTGTCCAAAAAACCTGCATAGCAGCGAGAATTGCCTGCTCAGGGTCATATTGTTTCGGTCTGCCACGGCTCTTGGTGTTGGCGGCTATTTTTGTACTGGCTTGCATGATAATGGCTTGTTGCTCTAATATTATGCGAAACAATACATAAATACTAAAAGAAACCCAAGGAGATCTTGATGACCAAGATAGAGAATCCTAAGAGTCCAATCGTTGGGCAGTTAGAAGGTTTGCATCTGTTCCATTTTGATGGAGCTCCTTGCGCCCAGCGAGTTCGGTTTGCTCTGGGTGAAAAGGGCTTAGTCCGAGGTCGAGAGGTGCGATTCGACGACAGCAGTCCAGCTGCCTGTTCGGCGGAAGAAGATGGGGTCTGGGTCTCGAGGATAGTCTCCCTGGTTAAAAAGGATCACATGTCAGCGGCCTACGCCGGTATACACCCTAATCTTGTTGTGCCGGCGTTGGTTCACGATGGTGAACTGCACATTGAATCCGTGGATATCATTGAGTATTTGGATAAATCCTTTGGCGGCGAACCATTGCTGCCGAGGTATGAAGCTGATCGGTTTGCTGAGGTCGAAGCCCTAACGCTGAGGGCAAAAGTGTTGCATCGTTCGATTCGGTTCGTCAGCTTTCGCTGGGGCCTAGGTTGGCTGGGGAAACTAAATACCAAAGAAGAAGCCCAGCTTCGAGGCATGGTTCAGGATGGGGGCGATGGTGAGAAGTTGGTCGAATTCTATGAAGGTTACGATAATGGCACAATTCCGGACGAGGTCTACTTGTCGCATCTAAATTCTCTGGCAGAAGGGTTTGCAGAGCTTGAGTTGAAGCTCAGTGACAGCAGAAAATTCCTAACAGGAGACACCGTCACCGTTGCGGATGCACTGTGGGCGATGAAGGTCTTGCGCTTGGATGAATGTGGTTACCCTTTTATAGAGCGATATCCTTTGCTTTGGACCTGGTTTGAGGCCGTGCAATCACGACCTTCATTTCAGGATAGTGTGATGGGGCATCACCACTTTCGGCATCGTCTATTTAAGACCAAGGCCTCGATTGAGTCGGTACTTGGCATTGGTCTGAAAAAGGCTGTATGGGAGGCGGCATGATAAGCACAGTGATCGGTCTGGTTGCGGCTGTTGTGATGTGTATCGCGACCTTCTTTGTAATTCGAGGGCGGGGTTTTGAACGCCAGTTTTTTGCAGGGTTTTTATTGTTGTTACCTTTGTTCTATATGGGTTTTGCCTTGCTGATTCCTGACATCTCGATCATGGGCCTAGAGCTGGCTGCTGCATGGCTTGTACGACACTGGTCACGGTCTGTTGTTTGAAAATTCAGGTGTTTGGAGTTGGTATCCAGTGTTCTGTGGCGTATTTGATATCGCGATGGTCGCCTACCTGCTCTACCGAGCCTCAGCAATGGTGGACGGTAAGCTTCAAGAGCTAGATCTAAGTGGCGCAAGTGAAGTCTAGTTTCCTACTATGATCCCCGTGTATGCTTCTGGCTGGGTCGCAATGTCAGTAGAGGAAAGAGTCTTTGGAGGTACAAAAGCTTGGGCTTGTTACCATGGCCAGCTATGGTTTTGGCCAGGTATCGGAAGCGGTAAAAAATGTCGGTTTTAGTACGTTCCTATTGTTTTACTACAATCAGGTGCTCGGGGTTTCAGCGACAGGTACAGGCTTTGCTCTTGCAATAGCGCTTGTATTCGACGCCGTGACCGACCCTGTTGCCGGTAGTCTTTCAGATAAGTTTCAATCCCGGTGGGGTCGTCGTCATCCCTTCATTCTGTTTGCCGCTATTCCTCTGGCGGTTACCTTCTACTTTCTGTTCAATCCACCCCAGGGTCTCTCAGAAACAGCCAATATCCTTTGGCTGTTAGTGTTTGCTGTGCTCGTTCGCGGCAGCATGACCTTCTACCACATTCCGCACCTGGCGTTAGGTGCGGAAATGACAGCGGACTACAACCAGCGTTCGACTATGTATGCCTTCAGTACATTTTTTGGCTTTATGGGTGCTGCGATGTTTGTGCCACTTTCTTACGTTCTATTTTTCCCTACCACTGAAGCCTTTAACCCTGGGCTGCTGAACAAAGCGGCCTATACGCCATGGACGTTGTTTGCCGGTGCCGTTATGATTTTTGCCATTGTCGTCTGCTGTGTGGGCACCAAAAGTGAGATCCCGCGGATTCGCGACAAGGTTGTTCCGGCTTTGAACAAATTTAGCCCCATGGTCATGCTGCAAGAATTGAAGGACGCATTTGCTAACCGATCATTTCGCGCTATCTTCTTTGGCATGATGTTAAGCACGTTTGTGCTCTCTGTCGAAGGCGTTTTCAATCCCTTTATGGGTTTCCATTTTTGGGGAATGCGGACTGAGCAACTAGCGCTCTTGCCAGTTGGGTCACTGCTCGGGCTTTGTCTATCGCTAGCGATTATTCAGCCTTTAACCAGCCGATTCGATAAGAAGGCCTTACTGATTGGTAGCGCGATGCTGACGATAGTCAATATCAATCTGCCGATTGTATTGTCGTTATTGGACGTGAGTTGGTTTCCCGAACGCGGTAGTTCGATATTATTAGGGGTTTTGATTGCAAGTGCTTTCGTCACAGCAACGCTTGGGCCCATTGTTTATGCGACTCTGAACTCGATGTTCGCCGATATAACCGATGAACATGAATTGGAAATTGGTGAACGACGTGAGGGCGTTATTTTCGCAGCGAGGGCTTTTGCCGTTAAGGCGACTGCCTCAATGGGGCTAATTTTGGGTGGCATTCTACTGGATGCGATTGAATTCCCTAGAGGGGCGACAATGGGTAGCGTCCCAGAGGATACTGTTTGGCAACTTGGTTTTGTTGTTGGCCCCGCGACATCAGTGATCACGCTTTTTGGTTTGTGGCTCTACCTGGGTTATAGGATTGACAGGCAGCGACATGCTGAGATTACAATGGAGCTGCAGAAAAAGCATCAGTCTCTGCATGGCGATGGGGAACAAGAGCGTGTCTAAGTGTTTCGGACGGCACCAGCAGCTGTGTTGATTTTGAAGCGCAATCTTTGGGTTAGGAGCTAAGAGTATGGATAGCAAGCCAGTGAAGTATATGGAGAAAACCCGTCAGTACTATGAGGCTCAGGGGTTTGGCCAAGCTTACCAGTACGCGAAAAACGATAGTGCACCTTTTGCGGTGCTTGATAAGCCATTAGCAGAATGTCGAGTGGGACTGGTCACCACCGCCAGCACTTACCATCGGGAGGACCTTGAGCCGAGAAAAGTCAACGTCGGCAGCACATTGCAGCCGCCAAACAAGCTTTTTACTGATGATCTTTCCTGGGATAAACAGGCGACCCATACCAACGATGTAGATTCTTTTTGCCCTATCGGTCCACTGCGACAACTGGAAGAAGAGGGGGTGATCGGTAGCCTTGCTGGAAAGTTCTTATGTGCACCGACTGAATATAGTCAGCGAGCCACTAATGAGCAGGACGGGCCGAAGATACTCGAATACCTTAGGCAAGAAGAGGTTGATGTTGTTCTCCTTGTTCCGTTGTGACCGATCTGTCACCAGACCGTGAGTCTGGTTGCAAGGCACATTGAACAGGCTGGTATTCCAACCGTCGTCATTGGCTCCGCCTTTGATATAGTCCAACAATGTAAGGTCCCGAGGTTCTTGTTCTTAGACTTTCCTCTCGGCAATCCCTGCGGTAAACCCGGGGATCGTCTAATGCAGAAGCGGATTGTCGCTCATGGTCTGTCGCTACTTGAGCGCGCAGTACGTGCAGAAACCGCCGAGTACTCAGTTGAGTCCTGGGGTAGTGATGATTGGAAGACGGCTTACATGGAAGTTAATAGTAATAATCGGTTAGCGTTGCAAAAAATGGGTGAGGAGTTGCGAGGCAACAGACTAGTCCGCGAGAAACGCGTATTTGACTAGCTCTTCAAGCTAGGCGGCTTTCAATCGCACAGGGCTGGGCATCGCTCTCGAATATCAACGAATGGGCAACCGCCCGGTGTCTGACTCACTTGAAGCTCAGGCAAATAAGCTAGGGGCTAGGTTTGAACACCTGGCGCTCACGCTCGGAATGGTTATTCACGGCATTGATCTGAAGCCTGCCGTCACTCCCGAAATCACTGCGTTTATCAGACGAGTGTTGCTCGAACGAAAAGTGATTTTTTTCCGTATCAAAATCTGTCTGCCGTAGCATCTGCATGGCATTCATGACGGGTTTATTCGGCACGATTCTCTACATGACATAAAAACTGGAGAGTCTTTAAGCGTGCAGGAATCTAACGAGATTGTTAAGACTAATAGTCGCCAAGCATAGTCGGCCTGAATATCAGAGTCGTTTTTAATGGCAGCCAGGCTCGATCGCATTCTGGGATAATCGAGCCGTGCAGCACTATGTGGCGAGTAACAGTTAGCGGCGATAAACTTTATTACAATCCGGAGCTAAACCCGGCTTAAGGTTCGTTGCTCTCCAAACTGCTGAGAAATTTTAATACGTCTTGAGCAGACCGAATGGGAATTTCTTCCATAGGTATATGCCCAACGTCGTCATAGATCACGACGGTTGTGTTTGGCATCGCCTCTGCAAACTTGTTAGCCATGTCAACGGAGATTAGTGAATCTTCTCGGCCCCACATGACCAGGGTGGGCTGGGCCAGCACAGACAGATCAATGGTTTCGTCGGAGGAGCGACGGCTGCCAAATCTCGACATGGTTGCATCACGAGTGCCTTCCCGCAGGCTGATTTCGTAGTAGCGATCTATCAATGCTTGATCCACTACCGGTGAACTGTTGTAGGCAGAATTCAAACCCTGAACGGTCAACTGATAGGGATCGATGTGTCGAGCGATTGCTCGAAACCAGGGTTTGCCGAGCAGCGTAAATACCAGTGGCGGCTCTTTATCATCAGATTGTGCTTCGCGGCGTTCCTGCCACCAGGCAGGAGGACCGGAAGCATCCACAAGTATCATGGCTTCTACTTGATCTTGGTGCTCAAGAGCGTAGCGCCAGGTGACGCCGCCGCCCATGGAGTTACCACCTAAGACAAATCGTTCAAGCCCGAGGTGATCCACCACTGCAGCCACTGTGTTGAGTTGTCCTGCGCTGGAGTAGTCGCCGTCCGGTACACCACCTGTTAGGCCATGACCCGGTAGATCCAGAGTGACCACTCGGTAGCTAGATTCAAATTCAGTAAGCCAGGGCTGCCACGTATGGAGTGACGCATTAGACCCGTGAATAAGCACCATGACCGGGCCATTGGGATTACCTTCGTCTCGAAAGTGAACTCTTGCGCCATTATTCATTGTGAGAAACTGAGATGTCGGGCTTGAATACTTTGCGTCAACGACATCTTTGGGGATTTCTCCTTTGTATAAAAATGCAGCTGCAGCAATGAGTACTATCAGCAAAAATAGTCCAATGCCTTTTAGTATGCGCATTCGTAGTGTCCTTAAATAGATTCGTTTGTTCATCCTAACCCGCCGTCAGATGACTTAAAAGCGAGGGCTGTTATTTGACGTCGAACCCGTACATCTGTCAGTTTTAGCTTGAGGCGAGCAATCATGTACAGAAAAGAGCGAGTTGATGCGTTTGGCAGCACAATGAAACTGTTGGTGTTCGAGCCGCGCGCCGAACACGAAGGCAAAGGCGGTGCCAAAGCGCCGTTCCCCGCGATAGTGGTGGCGCAGTACCTGCCAGTTGCACACGATGGATGACTGGAACATTGCTGATCTCGACGCGACCTATCAGCTAACGGCAGACCTGTCTTCTGTTGACTCAAGTAGGATTGGTATTATGGGCCGCTGCTATCGAACGTGTGAATCAGGTTCAATGTCTGATACTGGGGGTGTTTGGTAACGACGATAAAAGCCCATCACCGCAGGACTTTGCCCTCACCGATGAAGCGTTGACGAATGCAGAAGTTGTCCACGAATTCCATCAATACGAGGGCGCTGGTCACGGCTTTCAGGATTTTCATGGCCCAGGACGATACCGCCCTGCTCAGACGGAAGATGCCTGGTCAAAATTCTTTGAATTTATGTCTCGGAGCTTGATTTAGCTCGCCGCTCGCTATGAATCCAGTTCAAAGAACTTTCTGACAAAAATACCAACCTGTTCAGAATAGGCAGGCTCAAGGTGAATATGGTGGGTACCTTGCATACGCTCAATTCGCAGATTAGGGTGGTAGTCCTTGGCGTCGGGGATTTCTGGTTGATACCAGGTGTCCCCTTGCTCCGCGACAATCAGCAGCGCCGGACTTGTACTGTCCTGTAAGAGGAGATCTATCTGACTGCGGGTATGACGCAGAGGTGTGGGGTAGCGAATTCTAGGATCGGTTCTCCAGGTAATACCGCCTTCGACGGTCTTGTGGCCACGATCCACTAATGCTTTGGCTGCTTCAAAAGATTGATCCGTTGCTTCCGTGACCCGTTGGGCCATAGCTTCAACGTTTTCAAAAACCCGTGCCTTGTGGTGTGGCTTTAGAATCTTTTCTATGGCCATACGGCTTTGCTCAATTCTTTCCCGTGGAGTGTTGCCGCCGGTGGCGAGAAAACCATCGATGTGAACAGATTTTCTTACTCGATCAGGGAACATCGCTGCCAGTTCGCTGGCAATGGCTGCTCCCATGGAATGGCCAATGACGTTAAATTGATGCCAGTTGAGTTCGTTGGTAATGGCCAATACATCCTGCATATCGTAAATGGGGTGGTAGTGAACGCCCTCGGCCCGGTGGTCTGATTTACCGTGGCCGGCGAAGTCGATAGCGATCAAGTTAAGTTCCGGCAATAACGGCGCCAGTTGGTCAAAGGTATTGGCGTTGTCTAGCCAGCCATGTAGGGCGATGGTCGGGTCACCCTCAGGGTTGCCCCACTGTTTTGCGCAAATGCGTAGGCCAAGGACATTAAATTCGATTTCGGTACCGAGGTGTAAAGGGGTCATGTGCCGCTTATTGAGTGATTTTGAGGCCGCAATGGTATCTTAACTTGCTCAGGAATTTAACAATTGGTGTCGAATCGCTAGCTATAGATTAATCGATCGAGGGTTTGAACGTTACGTTCAGTGCGAATTTCTTGCCAGAGTTCTTCGGCACAAGGATGGACCTGCCGCAGGTGGTTGACCCACTGTTTTAGTCGACCCACCCGGTCTTTTTCAGAAAGGGCTGGTTTAATCTCTTCCCAGAATTCGCCGAGTAGAGAGCTGACCGTTTTCCATTCGGCAATGGTCATCTCATTAGCGCGAATTCGAGCAGCGAGATCTGGATTTCGCACGGCTCCTCGGCCTAGCATTACGTCCTCGGTGCCTGAAACTGCGACGCAGGCGTGATAGTCCTCCACGGTCCAGATATCACCGTTGGCGATCAGGGGAATTTCAATCTGTGATCGAATCCTCCCGAGTTCGTCCCAATGGGCTGGAGGGGTGTAACCCTGGGCTCTAGTTCTAGCGTGTACCGTAAGTTCTGTTGCCCCAGCATTCTCGATAGCAGAAGCGTTTTCCAACATCAGGGACGTATCATCGAAACCCAGGCGCATTTTTGCTGACACAACAACCGCAGCGGGTAGAGCATCGCGAACCGACTTTACAACTCGATAAAGACTGTCGGGATCCTTAAGCATTACAGCGCCACCTTGGCGGCGGTTCACGGTTTTACTCGGGCAACCGAAGTTAATGTCGATACCGTGGGAGCCCAGACCGACCGCCTGCTGTGCGCTGGCGGCCATTATCTCGGGATCGTTACCCATGAGTTGTACGCGTACAGGGGTGCCACATTCCGTTCGCCCACCAATCTTTAACTCGGGGCAGATGGTGTGGAAAACATGGTCCGGATAGACCCGCTCGCCGACACGGACGAATTCCGACACCACCCAATCAAAACCGCTCTGGGCAGTCAGCAATCGGCGAAGGTGGACATCTGCCAGACCTTCCATTGGGGCTAGTACAATTCGCATGGTGTGTGTGTAGCGGTGATCAAGCCGCATTGTACGCTAGCTCGAACTGGTAGCGGCAAGGGTTTCGCTCTATGGTTTCCACTTTGGTGAGATAACTAGCGTGATAACTGGCGCAATAAAGGTAATTAAATGACCAATCTACCCGGTGAGAAAAGCTATTTGTGTGGCAGTGCTGAGCAACCGTTGCTGTACGAAACCATTGGTGCCTGCTTCGATAGGATCGCAGCAACATTCGGTGATCGAGAAGCTTTAGTTGTGCGTCACCAGAATATCCGTTGGACCTTCAGTGAGTATCAACAGCAGATTGATGCGCTGGCAACCGGGCTGCTACATCTGGGTATAGGGCCTGGGGATCGCGTTGGAATCTGGGCGCCTAATCGAGTGGAATGGTGTTTGACTCAGTTCGCGACGGCCAAGATTGGTGCCATCATGGTGTGTCTGAACCCAGCTTATCGTCTGTATGAATTGCAATATGCCTTGAACAAGGTTGAGTGCAAAGCGGTTATCACGGCAGAGCAATTTAAGACCAGTGAGTATTTGTGCATGCTACAAGAGCTTGCGCCAGAACTAGAGAATAGCAAGCCTGGCCAATTGCGATCAGAGAAGCTGCCCAGCTTGGAAACCGTCATTCGCATGGGTGATGAGAAAACAGCCGGTATGTTCAATTTTGGTGCTGTTTGTGAGTTGGGAGACGAGCAGGATCGCGCCCGGATGATTGAAATCGCACCCGCACTGCAGCCAGATGATGCCATCAATATTCAGTTCACCAGCGGTACAACGGGCAATCCTAAAGGCGCTACCTTAAGTCATTTCAATATTTTAAATAACGGTCTGCAAGTAGCGGCGGGGATGCGGTTTTCTGAGGTCGATCGGTTGTGTATTCCGGTTCCTCTATATCACTGCTTTGGCATGGTGATGGGTAATCTAGCCTGTATGACCCATGGTGCTTGTGCTGTATTTCCCGGCGAAGGCTTTGACCCTGAGACTGTGTTGCAAACCATCGAAGAAGAAAAATGCACTGCTCTACATGGTGTCCCGACCATGTTTGTTGCAGAGACGGATCTGCCTCGCGTTGCTGACTTCGACTTGTCGAGCTTGCGTACTGGCGTGATGGCCGGGGCACCCTGTCCCCTAGAGCTTATGTACAAGGTGATCGACACGCTCAATATGAGCGAGATTACGATTATGTACGGGCAAACGGAAACCAGTCCGGTAAATCATATGACAGACATTGATGCGCCTGCAGAAAAACGTTGTGGCACAGTGGGCCGCGTTGGCCCTTATCAAGAAATTAAGATCATCGATGAAGCCGGGCGTGTCCTGGCGATCGGCGAAAAGGGTGAGCTCTGTTGTCGCGGTTACTCGGTGATGCGCGGCTACTGGAACGATGATGAGCTTACCCGAGAAACCATAGACCAGGCCGGTTGGCTACATTCTGGAGATCTTGCCGAGATGGATGCAGAGGGCTATGTACAGATCGTTGGCCGCATCAAGGATATGATCATTCGAGGTGGCGAAAATATCTACCCAAGGGAAGTGGAAGAGTTTCTCCATACTCATCCAGACATACAGGAAGTTCAGGTGTTTGGTATTGTGGATGAAAAATACGGTGAAATTGTTTGTGCCTGGGTGCAGTTGCGGGAAGGCACTGAACTAGAGAGTGCGGACGTTCAGGGTTATTGTCGTGACCAGATTGCCCACTTCAAAGTACCCAGTCTGATTCGTTTTGTTGAGTCATTTCCTATGACCGTCACAGGTAAAATTCAAAAGTTCAAGATGCGGGAGGCTATGTTAGCGACATAGTTGGAATCCAACATATTGATGAGGTAATGTCATTGGTGATGTAAAGCACTGTATTAAAAACGGCACTAGAAGAGGCAACGGTTATGGGCTACCACCATCTCGCATTTGCGGCAAAAGATATGCAGGCAATTCACCAGTTCTATGAAGGTGTTATGGGCTTCGAACTTGTTAAGGCTGAGGTTGGCCCAAATCCCGCCGGTGGCTGGGCCAAGCACTTTTTCTATCGGATGGAAGACGATTCAAAGTTTATCGCTTTTTGGGAACTCCACGATCTTCCCGGAATAGGAGATGGATTCGAAACCAATATCTCGAAAGCTGCAGGGCTGCCTGATCACATTAATCACATCGCCTTTGATGTGAAGGATAAGGCTGACCTTGATAGGCGCAAAGCACAATGGACAGAGGCAGGATGTAACGTCATGGAAATTGACCACAATTGGTGTCACTCCATTTACACCAAGGACCCTAACGACAACTTAGTCGAGTTCTGTTTAACCACCGGATCCTTTACGACCGATGACCGAAGCGAAGCGCTTGCTGAGTTAAAGACGACGGAGCCAGTTTTCTCGAAACCCCCTGTCTTAATTGAGAAGCATGAAGTCGAGCCCAGCTGATGTTGGATAAGCTTGGATTCTATACCTTAGCTGGCGCACCCAAGTCTCCCGTTGAGTTGCTGGACGAGATTCGGATGGCAGAAGACCTGGGCCTTGGGGCGGCTTTTATTTCCGAACGGTTTAATATCAAAGAGGTTGCGACGCTATCGGGTGCTGCAGGTGCAGTTTCCTCGAAGCTGCGCATCATTACTGCTGCAACCAATCACAACACACGCCATCCTATTGTTAGCGCATCCTACGCCACGACGATGCACTTTCTGACCGGTGGGCGATTCACACTAGGTATTGGTCGGGGTATTCCCCAGTTGCAAGATGCTTACGGCATGTCTCGAATCACGACAGCGCAAATGGAAGACTTTGCTCAGGTGATGCGCCGACTCTGGCGGGGTGAGACCATTGTGAATCACGATGGTCCTATCGGGAAATTTCCTGTCCTTCGCCTAGATCCAGAATTCGACGAGGCGATTCCTCTTGGGCTGGTTGCCTTTGGCCCAAACTCGCTGGCGTTGGGTGGACGAGCGTTCGACGATGTGATTCTACATACTTTCTTTACTGATGAGACCACTGCGAATGCGGTGAAGATTGTAAAGACCGCAGCGAAAGAAGCGGGTCGAGATCCTGACTCAGTCCGCGTTTGGTCATGCTTCGCTACCATCGGTGATCATATCTCTGAACCGCTAAGACTTAAGAAAACTGTTGGCCGATTGTCGACCTATTTGCAGGCCTATGGCGATTTGATGGTTCGCACCAATCACTGGGATCCAGTCGTGCTTAAAAACTTTCGTGCCGACAATATGGTGGCAAACTTCGCTGGCGCAATCGATGGGCAACAAACCACAACCGCGCAACTACAACATATCTCAACTCTCATACCGGAAGCATGGCTGAAGCCTTCGGCAACGGGTAGCGTTGATCAATGTTTGGCGGCCATTCACAATCAGTTCAATCTAGGCTGTGACGGTGTGATTCTCCACGGCGCCACGCCCACTGAACTCTCTCCGATCGTTAAAGCTTATACGGCGTCATAGTCGAACCGTGAGGTAGTATAGATTTGGTAGGTATGTTCCGGCCGAGGGTCTTTTTATGATCCCCTAACGGCTACGTTTGCCCGCGCTTTTGGCAGCACTCTTAACCGAACTGTTATCTGCCATCCTGGCGGCACTCTGATCGGTACTCTGAGCAGGTCGAGCAACCCGGTTAGATTGACGGTGTTGGGCAACTTTTTGCTGAAGTCTGGAATATTCGTCCTGGGCGACGGCGCGCTCTAGTTGCTGGGCGACTAGTTGATCAACGCTGATACCACGCTTAGATGCGAGCCTTTGTGTGCGCTCGTATAGCTCATCCTCTATTTGGACAGTGATCGGTAACGCCATTTTTTCTGTTCCTGCTCAATCTGTTTTCTAGCGGTCTATCTAAACGGTCTATCCAACCGCTCTTTCCAAAAGCCCGTTATATGAGTTCTATATAAGCTTTTCTTGTACGGTAAAGCAATTAACTAGGTTTTGCGAGTGCCTAGCCAATACTGATGTTTTGTCTCAAGCGGGTCTCTTAGTAATCTTCAGCGTCGTGATAGCGTGAAGTTTAATATCTTTATTAGTTGGGATTGAAAAATTATGGCGAGTCATCAAGAGATCGCAGGAGTCAGTGATGAAGATCTCGTACAAAGAATGATCAATAGCCACGGAGGCCGCTTTGGTGAGGACTTTTGGCAGTACGTTGAAGAACAGGTGGAAACCTTGTTGCCGAGCACGCCGCGAATTGTCGATCTAGGCTGTGGTCCAGGATTGCTTGTCAGGGATTTTGCAGTGAAGTTCCCCGACGCCGATATCTATGGTTTTGATCTGACCCCGGCGATGAGTAATTACGAGAATTCTGAAATCCAATTTGAAGGAAATAAACCAACGTTTGGCGTCCTGGGTCTCACAGCGAGCTCCGTGCCATTAGAAGATGGCAGCGGTGCTGCATGTTCTCGATGATCCATTACATACCTGTCAAGAAATCCTGCGCTTGCTCGCACCAAGCGGTGTATTTCTCCTGATCGACTGGGTCAGGCAACCTCTTTCTACGTATCTTGAAATGATGATGGCAAACGTTCCTCCTGAGCATGCAGCAAGGATGGAGAAGTCGATGATGCGTTTGTCGGTTGCCCACAACAAATATACTATTGAGGATTGGATTTGGCTGTTAGATAAGGGTGGCATCAAGGTTCTGAATCACACACAACTGCGATCAGAAAATTTTTGTGAATTTGTCTGTCAGGAAAAATAGAGGTGATGATGACCAAATGGACTGAAAGTGATATTGATCGGGATGGCGTTAATCTCCATTACTACCGAACGGGACAGGGCGAACTGCCGGCTCTGGTGTTGGCCCATGGATTTAGCGATAACGGGCTTTGTTGGACAAGAGCGGCGAAAGGGCTAGAAGCCCACTTCGACATAGTGATGGTGGATGCCCGCAACCATGGGAAGTCCAGTCGTGCGCCAGCAAACCTTGAGGACATGGCAGATGATTTACTCTGTGTCATCAGTACGTTGAAGCTCGTTCAACCGCTAGTGCTAGGTCACTCGATGGGCGCGAGCATGGCGGCAGATCTTGCGGCTCGTTATCCAGAGGTAGTTTCAAAGCTTATCTTAGAGGACCCGCCGTGGACCAAACATCAGGGTGTTGATCGGGAAGGTGACCTGGAAAAGAGACGTGAAGGGTTTCGGCAGTATTTGGCTTCTCTACAATCCATGTCCGAGGAGCAGGTCATGGATTTTGGTAAAAAGACTAATCCAAGCTGGCACGAAGAGGATATGCCCGCCTGGGTCGCTTCAAAAAAACAGGTTGGTGCGGAGGCCATGGAAGGGCTGTCGATGGGTAGGTGGACTAATACCGTAGATCAAATTCGCTGCCCGACATTACTCGTTTATGCTGATGGCGAGAAAGACGGGATAGTGACCCATGACATCGCTAAGCAAATCAGCTCGACCAACGACAGTTTTAAGGTGCAGCATATCGAAAATGCTGGGCATAACACCAGACGAGAACAGTTCGAACCTTATCTCGCTGCCGTAAAGGGCTTTTTGCTAGAGTCATAACTACCAGGCGTAAGCTTCTGGAGCTTCACCACAGGGAGGAAATATTTCATCTAGTTGCGCGAGTGTTTGAGTGCTGAGCACGATCTCCGGTACATGCAACATCGAGCTGAGCTGCTCAAGGGAGCCTGGCCCGACTATGGTTGCGGTGACGCCCGGCTGGTGAAGCAGCCAGGACAGAGCCACGGCGCCTGGCGTCTCATTTAGGCTTGAACACAAAGTATGAAACCTGGACAGTTGATCAGCTCGTGATTGCAGTTCTTTTTGCATGCCTTCTGATTGGCGTCGGCCTTTGCCTTCCGTTCCAGTTCCTGCAAGGAGGCCGCCTGCAAGGGGGCTCCAGGGAATAAGTCCGAGCCCGTAGGCGCGGCAAGCGGGGAGAACTTCAAGTTCAGCTCGGCGCTCAATGAGGTTGTAAAGTCCTTGTTCTGAAATTAGCCCTAGTTGATGTTTAGCAATAGCCTTCTCATTGGCGCGAGCAATGCCCCAACCAGGGAAGTTGCTGGAGCCTACATAAGTAATCTTGCCCTGACTGATCAACCGATCCATGGCTTGCCAAATTTCTTCGATAGGCGTGGTCCGATCGACATGGTGCATTTGATATAGGTCGATATGATCGACACCTAGTCTTTTCAAGCTGGCTTCACAGGCCATCTGAATATGGCGAGCTGACAATCCGCGATCATTAATATCGTCGGACATGGGTTCATGAACTTTTGTGGCCAGAACAAGTTTTTCTCGTCTGTTTGGGTCTTCGTTGAGCCATCTACCGAGAATTAATTCTGTTGTGCCAACGCCAAGGTCGCCGCCATACTGATTGGCAGTATCGATAAAGTTGATGCCAGCATTTACCGCCTCGTTTAGAATTTCATAGGAATCTGGTTCCGCTGTCCGAGGCCCAAAGTTCATCGTGCCCAGACAAATGTTGCTGACCTTAAGTCCAGAGCGGCCCAGTTGACGATATTGCATATTGCCTTGCCCTTGAATGAATGTGTTAACTCAGAATTTTTCTAACTATACGTGTTGTGCATTAATTTTGGTCTGCTGTTTGTTGCAGTTAAGGCGCGCGAAGTGTGGCGCCGGTGACCAGGGTTTCGCTAGAATCGGCAACACAAAACTGGGCTACTCTCTGGGCTTCTGGAGACAGTTTCTTAAAGTCTTTATAGCTAATTCCCGGCACAATCGGTTCCTTGAACCAAGGTGCATACAGCTCTAAATTGGGAATCGCTCGAGTAGCATCGGAAACATTAGGAGTTCCACCATGCCAGGCTCGGACGTCGCGAATCATCATCGCCCCGGCGGGAGCAGGACACACGGTACTGAGGCGCATCCACTCGGGCTCATCCTTAAGACCAGGAATGTGCACGCGGGATTTTTGAGTGCCGGGTATTTGGCGGGTTGGGCCATTGAGTCGTGTGACGTCCTGAGGCAGAAAATTGACGCAAATATAGGGGCTGGGAAGATCGCGTATAGTGATTTGCCCAGAGGGATCGTGAAAGGCGCTAAAAGGGGTTTTAGTATTGTCCTTCCAGTCCTGGACATCCGAGTGAAGCCTCTGATAATCGACAGCGCCTGCAAGACAAAAATCTCCGCTGGCAGCGCGCAGCGTATAATTAGGAGAACCAAACAGTGCTGTCACAATCTTAGTTACCGCTGGAATATCCAGCAGCATTTGCCACTCGGGTCGATGCAGTTGGCTGCGAGTCAAACTTGAGCCGCCAAAAGAATATCGGTGTGAGCCCCGATTGCCAGCGTGGCCGTCGTCTAATGCCACGATCTGTTTGACAACCTCATCGCAGCCCTTGGCAAGAAAATCGATTTGTTCGGTGTCAAGAATACCGCCGATCACGACGAAGCCATCTCGTTGGAAGACTCTAATAGCTTGAACAATATCATCAGGCTCGAGAATACTTAGACCCTTAATGCCATTGTTCGCCTCCAGATGTTCTCGGAGTTTGATTACCTCAGGATCATCGGGGGATTGGTCTGCCCAACCAATCGATTGGTCTGCATTCGTCATTTCAATTCTCAAATAGCAAACGTTAATATTAATATAGAATACAGTTGTTGTATGCTGGAAACATGGAGAATTGATCGGTGGAGTGGCCGTGATTGTTTCTCTGGTCCACGTGTCGGTTCAGGTTAGGAATGGATTGCAGGGATATAAAAGTAACATTACCCAGGAGGTGACATCTCATTTCTCGCAGCTCCCATTCGATATCGCGAAAGATACTGAGTTGCTTAAAGCCTGGATGAAGGCAGAACGTGGCGAAATTCTTGAGTCTCTAGAGTAACGACGAATTTTTCTGGCTGTGGAGCATTGAAACAGCTACCCGATGATCATGGTGAAATAAAGTCGATGAGGACTTCGAGTCACTATTTGAGAAACGGCGTGACCGCGCGAATCCTAGAGCAGATATTGGTAGCGTCGAAACAAAGGAAGAGTTTAAGGTTGAGCCTCGAAACCGGAACAAACGATGCGTTTGTACCGGCGGTTAAGCTATATGAGAAATATGGGTTTCGTGAATGTAAGCCCTTTGGTTGTTATCAACAGGATCCATTCAGCAAGTTCTTTAGGCTAAAGCTAGACAACAACTAACGATTTTACCATGTTGGTAAAATCTCGAAAAAAGCGCCTAAGAAGCACCTAGAGACAATAGGTTATCGACGGGCTGATAGAGTTCCTCAAGGTACGCGATGTCTTCCGCTTCTATTTTCAATTGCGTCGCGGCAACCAATCCTTCTAGCTGTTCGACCTTAGAGACTCCTACCACCGGGCAGGTAATGGCTTCATTCTTGAGTACCCAGGCGATTGCAATTTGAGCGGGTTTTACACCGTACTTCTCGGCAACGGTTTCAACTCTTGCCGCAATATCGAATTTTGCAGCTCCGTGGTAAAGGCTCTCGGTCCTGCGCCGATCCTGTCCGCTGGACCGAGTCGTGGTGCCCTTGTCGAAACTGCCTTTATAGGCGCCGGCGAGGATGCCTCGGGCAAGAGGCGACCAGGGTGTTACGGCTACCCCGGAGTTTGAACAATAGGGGATCATCTCTCTCTCTTCTTCGCGGTAAATGAGGTTGTAGTGGTTTTGCATCGAGATGAATTTTTGCCAGCCCTTAAGTTCCGCCAGCATCTGCATTTCGACAAACTGCCAAGAGAACATCGAAGAAGCGCCAAGATATAAAGCTTTACCAGCCTTCACGACATCGTTTAGCGCTTCCATGGTTTCTTCTAGTGGTGTGATTGCAGCACCGGGGATAGAGTGAGGGTGCCGATGAATGATGAGCTGATCGATGTACTCATGGCCGAGGCGCTTCAAGGACCGATCCACGCTTTCCATAATGTGCTTTCGCGACAGGCCGCTTTGATTCGGTTTTCGTCCCATCGGAAATGAGACTTTGGTCGTGAGAATATATTCGTCTCTCGGCAGCAGTTTATTGAGTAGCTTGCCAACCACTTCCTCCGATGCACCAATGCTGTAGACGTTCGCGCAGTCAAAATAGTTCACGCCACTATCGATCGCTGCTCTAAATATGGGCTCCGCCTTGGTTGCATCCAGGGTCCAGTCTCCTTGATGGCCGCGACCGGGTTCGCCAAAATTCATGGTGCCGAGGCAAAGCTTGGAGACCAGCAATCCTGAGTTACGACCGAGTTGTACGGATTCCAGCATGGCGACTTCTGACCTGTGTGACGTGAATTTCGGCAAGCATTTCATTTCGTAGTCCAGATGACAAGAACGAAGACGAGCCCGTAGGATCTTTAGATTCAAACGATCTAGATTAATGAATAAATTGGTCTGCCCATTTAGGAGTAGCGATAGAAAAAAATAAAGAGCTGTATAGAGATGGCGTAGCGGAGCATAGATAAGTCGCAGATGACGGTGAACGCCGGTGCCGCTGCAGTATTGATGATACTGCAGCACTTTGTTGGATGAGGAGTATTCCGTTGTTGAGCTAAATCAGCTAATTCCATTGAGCCAAAGCGCGCTTTCCCAGCACCTGTCCTCTTTGCGAGCAGCGGAACTGGTTGAGACTCGAAGATAATCCCAGACAATTTACTACATGCTAAAAGGTGATCAGGCCCAGCAGGTCATTGAATTATTGCATTCGATCTACTGCCCAGACATCTAATGGATAAACTATGAATCACGAAAGCACTATTTCAGCCCAAGCATTCACAACGCTGACAAGGGCGCTGGTTATCGATGTTCGAGCTCCGCTGGGGTTCGCCCAACAATACGTGGCGGGCAGTCTCAATATTCCTCTAGGTGAAGTAGGATCTGAGCACATTAATGCGCTGGTGAGTGATGATCAAAAGCCCGCCTATCTGCTTTACGGAACGGGAATGCGAGCAAACAAGGTCGCGGATCAACTTGGCCATCTAGTACCTCACAAGCTGGTTGTGATCGCTGGCGGAATCCAATCCCTCGATGCTGTGGGACATCCAGGGTTCTTCTTTGTTTCTACCTTTGTCGGTGTAGGGCTTTGCTTTGCTGGCATCACCAATACCTGTGGCATGGGCCTAATGCTCGTCAAAATTCCCCGGAATACGAGAGGAGGAGCGGTATGACTTTCCGACAATTTTCTCATCATAAATCGAGCACCTACACCTGCCTGCTGGCTGATCGAGATACCTGTGCGGCACTCTTGATAGATCCTGTTGCCGGTCAAGAAGATAGCTTAATCTAGTTTTTGGATGAGCCGGGTTTAACGCTTGCAGTTGCTGTCGATACTCACACCGACGCGGATCACATCACAGCCCTGGGTCATTTACACGATCGAACGGGTTGTCAGTTAATGATGGGTGAACAAAGCCTTGCCACCAGTGCCAAGTTTACCGACGAGGGTATTGTTCATTTGGAAACCTCGCTCTAAAAGCGATCTACACGCCCGGCCCTACTGATGACTCCTATAGTTTTTTGATCGAAAGCAGGGAACAGACAATGTTGTTCAGTGGTGATGCCGCTACAGCATACAAAAGTTTGTTCGATAATCTGCTTAAGTTGCCATCTGAAACAGCTGTATATCCTGGTCACGACTACAATGGTCGTGGCGTCACCATGATTGGCGAAGAGCGGGCTCACAATCCTCGATTACAGGTTAAGTCAGTAGAAGAATACGTCGTCTTGATGGACTCACTCGATCTGCCGGATCCAAAATCAATGGACATAGCGGTACTTGCCAATCAAGCCTGTGGTCAATTAGATGAATAAGCCGCTTACCCTTCCAGGCGTGTTCGCGCGATCGGAACTATGCTGATAGGCTTGATCCTTCTATAGATTCATTATTATTTAGGAGTCAGGTATGGCAGAAGAAGTCAGGATGGCGCATCCCGATCTCCGGCATCCGTTTGAACCAAAACCCGTTCGCCTTGATGGCGGGGCAAAGGTTCTATATGCCGGAAACGTGATTGACCTTCAAAAGGTGCAGCAAGGTGATGGACTTTGGGTCACCCCCGAGGACCTCACCCGGGTCAATGGGTTCGAGCTAAAACCCGAGGGAGCTTGCTTCGAAGAGCTTTGTATTCCCCTTAAGGACAGCTCACCGCTATTGAAAGAAGTGGATGGGCAGCGCTGGTTTGATCTAGTGGGTTTTGCCGATTGGCTTGAGCAACCCTATGTTGCGGACATTGAAAATAGAGTCTGGAGCTTCGGCGAAGTCCCGGCAAAACGTCAAGGTATGATGGCGGATGCCATGGCGCCGGAGTTTGAGGTTCAAGACCGGCAGGGAAAAGTCGTTAGGATGTCGGACTACAAGGGCAAAAAAGCCCTGATCATTACCTGGTCCTCCTGGTGAGGATGCCAACTTGATGTGCCCGTGTGGCAACATATTTATGAAGAGTTAAACGACCCGAATTTTGTCATCATTTCGGCCGCTCAGGACACGGGCGGCGAGGCAGTAGCAGGCCCGATATTTGATGCGGCTGGCGCAACTTATGTGCAAATTGTGGATGTTAATCACACGATTAGCAGTGCATTCAATTTTGTCAATGTACCTGCAGCGGCTTGGGTAGACGAGACTGGCAAGATCGTTCGGATCGATGAAGGCACCTACGCCAAGATACACCCCTTTGGTGGTAATGATGTTTATGCCCCCGCGTTAAAAGACTGGGTGAAAAATGGGCAGCAGAGCGAGTTCGTACAGAGCGCAAGTACGGTTACCAAAAACATTCGCCCTCAATCGTTTGACGAACTAAGAGCAGAAGCGGCATTTCGACTTGGTAATTTTTTTCGGGATCACGGTGATGCTGAGAAGACAGAAGAGTATTGGGAAATGGCCAAAACGCTTAATCCTGACAGTGTGAACTACATCAGACAGAACTTGACCTTGTCTGCAGAAGGGTCCGCTGGTGCATCGTTTATGAGCATGGTGAAAGACTATATCTCCTCTGGGAAAAACTACTACAGACCTCTAGATATGGAAGAGAAGTAGCCAGGTTGTGAATCCCACCGATGCAATAGCTTGCGTCGGTGGGTACTCACTTACTCTAAGTAGTCGGCTGTACTCGGTTTGGTGCTGAGTTTCGTAATGGGGGCTTAAACCTAGGTAACAATTTGCCGACACGCTTTCGGTATTCCTTACATTCAGGATGAAAACGAATTAAATCCCGTTCCTCAAAGCTAATGGCACCTAGAATATAGATCGTCACGCCTGTCGCAAAGAACAGATGAGAAGCTGATATGTGGGGCGTAAACCAGATCACCATGAGCCATCCGACACCGAATGCAGCGTACATGACCATTCCTGCTGCCGCCGATAGATTCCAGATGTCGATGGGCTGCGTAAGGCACAAGCTAAAAAGCCGTCGGCTAATAACCCTCTCGCGACAGAGCAGCAACTCATTCGGGATGCCAAAGGACTTCAAGGTATTTTGGACAAGGATGCAGATCGAAAAAAACAGGCGGTCAAAGACTCCAACTAGTCCGGAGTCTTAGTTAACCAATCGTTCGCTTTCTGCATTTGATGAAAAACTTGATAGCTGCCTGGGAGCCTCTCTGTCTGAACGATAAGGGCTCTGAGGTTGATGTCCATTTTTTGCAGCACGACCTTTGGCTCTCTCGACCTCGACATAGTCATCAACAAGTGGCTCTTTGCTGCTAATTTGGATATGCCTCACCTCGAACAAACGATTGGCGACAAACCGGCGGTCAATGTCGGCCTACTCGGATTCTGCTGAAACCCAAAACTCGCTCATTCCGCGAAATGAAGGGATTCATTGATAGGTATGGCCTTTGTCACTCTTGCAGAGATCGGGGTCGCGATTGGTGGCCGCCAGTGAAGTACTGAAGGATTCCCCTTTTTTGACTGGGTAGCCACCAATATCAATATCGCGATTAGCAAAGCGGAGCATTTCTTCGACTGCCTTGTTGATTTTTGATGGGTCGTCTCGCAATGCTTACAGCTGAATGGGATTGTCTGACAATTTCATCAATAGAGAGTTTCTCTCCATCCATCTCTGCTCGAAACTGAAGTCAAAAGTGTAGAAGCAGATTTTGCGGAGACGATTGTGCCTCCCTGTGATGGGGGAACTTGTGCCGTGTAAAGAGGACGGGGGAGTGGCTCCCGCAGTGTTGCCTGGTCGCAGCCCTTGTCCCAGCAACTCCCAAAATAGCTGTTGCAAGATTGAATGGGAGTAATAATGAGTGAATAAGCGGGGCTTCTGCCGCGTACTCACCCTGTGAAATGCCCGGATAAAACACTAGGTGAACTCAGGCTATTCTGATTAAGTAACGGCCAAGAGTAGTACTAATAATAATAAAGGATTGCAGGGATGAATAAACGCCCATTCAACTTACTCGCCATGATAGAAATGCCCCGTGCGATGATGGAGTTAGCCAGTCTAGGCCCGTCACTGCCAGCGCTCCACGCAGTGCCTGCTGGGGATGGACATCCGGTTCTTGTACTACCTGGTTTTCTCGGTAGCGACATCAACACATCACTTTTAAGACGCTATCTTGATCTAAAGGGATATCGAACCTCTGGCTGGGGCCTCGGAACAAACCTTGGCTTGAGTCGAATTGGTGGGTTTCCCGTTCTATTAGAAAAGCTTGAACAATTTTTTGAAAAATCGGGTCAAAGGGAAGTAAGTATTGTCGGCTGGAGTCTAGGTGGAAACTTTGCCAGGCACCTTGCCAGGGAAGTGCCTGAAAAAGTCAGGCAGGTTATCTGTTTAGGCTCTCCGATTAATGATCCAAGCCAGGCCAGCACCTATTCAACCTACGAGCGACTAAATAGCGCTGAAAACGCCCAGGATGCTCTGGACCAATACCAGGCGCGGAATAGTGCGCCGATGCCGGTTCCCTCTACGGCTATCTTTAGCAAAACCGATGGTGTGGTTCCCCATCAGTTTGCCCAGGAAAAGTACTCAGACCAATCCGAAAATATTGAAGTCATGGGCAGTCATTCTGGCCTGGTGGTTAATCCCCAGGTGTTTTGCGTCGTTGGCAAAAAACTCGCGCAAAAGAATTGGCAACGTCTGGGTACGTCCTAAGCAAAAAAATCCCAGCCCCGTCGGGCGTCGACAGGGCCGGTAGTGCATTCCTCTTGGCTGGTTACGCATAGCTCACGACTTCAAACTCGACACCGTCGGCGTCTGAAAAATAGAACCTTTTTCCCGGATCGTAATCACCGTGACTCATAGTGTGGTATCCCGCTGCGAGAATTCTTTTTTCGGTTGCGTCGAGATCATCAACAACAATACCGATATGACTCATGCCGCCTTTCAGTAACCCCTGAGGTCGTTCACTCTCATGCACTTTGAGTGGCGCATAGAGAGCCAGATAATTATCCTCAGCTCCAACGTGAACAGTTCTGCCTCCCATCTTAGATTCCCCTTGCCAGCGCACTTGCCAATCGAAAAGGTGGCATAGTACCTGGGCCGTGGCTTCTGGGTTGGTGACTGTGAAATTAACGTGTTCTAAGGTGCCGGACATGGAGTTTCTCCTTAACTTAGTGATTGAAAACATCACCTTAATAGCTCAACCTTAGTTGAGGTCAAGCTTTTAATATTGGTGGATGTTATGACAAATAAACTACTGGGTATTGGAGAGGTTGCTGCGCGAACCGGGCTTTCGGTATCGGCGATTCGTTTCTATGAATCTAAGGGCCTGGTGTTGCCAAAGCGGAACTCTGGCAGCCAGCGTCAATTTGTCCGCTCGGATATTCGGCGACTATCTTTTGTGCTGATTGCCCAGCAGCTCGGTTTTTCTATTGTTGAAATTCGTAATCAATTAGATTTTCTTCCCAGTCATCGTGCACCGACTCAAAAAGACTGGTCGAGAATTAGTCGAGGCTTTCGTGTGGAATTGCAGAACAGGATCGACACCATGGAGCGTATGCGTGATCGTCTCGATGGCTGTATCGGATGCGGCTGCTTATCCCTTAAAAAATGCGCGCTTTACAATCCAGAGGACCGAGCCAAACAACAAGGCGCCGGACCGCGATACTTGTTGGGAGACAGGATCGAATCCGATTAGCAAACCTCCAGGAAATCCTTTGTTGGTAAATCTGGGTGGGGGCTGATGGTAACGACCAGGTCTTCTTCAAAACGTACGGGATCGGAGATATGCCAACGGCTTCGACTCCGTCCATTTAGAATTTGATCTCGCCCTCGCCCCACCAGTCTCGATTGTTAACACCCCATGCCACATAGGTACCGACGTATTGCCCCTGTCCGCAGACGTTATCGAGCATAGTAAATACCTCGCCATAGGGAAGCGGATTAGAACGATTAAAGCGAGCGTGAAAGTAGGCGCAGTCATCGGGCACTTCAGTTAGCGTGTAATTGACCTGGTAGTAGATCGTCATGGGTTCGTCGTCGATATTGGTAAGAGTGATTCTACAGCGACGCTTGAATGGCATCTCCCAATAACAATTAAAGGCGCTACCAGGGTTTACGCATACTGCTAGAGAATTTAGCTGAGCAAACTTCCCCCACCCCATGCCAAAAAAATCTCCGACTGAGCAT
>JBLHQQ010000003.1:0-42080 GCA_047625245.1 Candidatus Azotimanducaceae bacterium | reverse complement strand
ATAGGGACAAAACAAGCACTTACCAGCAACGTTGCCCTCACCTTTAAGAATCGGGCAAGCTCGATGCAGACAAATGTTCGAAAATACATTTAGCTTTCCTGACTCACTGCGCACCACAGAAATCTCGTCAACGAAATGATCGTGGACCAGATAATCGCCAGGATTACTCAGCAGATCAATGCATGCGACAGGAAACCATTTCTTGCGAAATAGAAGCTCTACTTCGGACTCAAAACCCGATTGGGACGTGTATTGTCTAGCCGGCAGTGAGAGGGCATTCTCAAGAGTATTCGAAACCTGATAAACCAAAATTTGATTTCCTGCTGTTGATCATTCAATCACTCTAGAAGAAGGGTACAACAATCTTGGCGGCGGATGAGTTGGTGAACCTCAAAGCCTATGAGGAGCGGATTGAGGCCAGCATTAAGGTTTTCATAACATTTTCACTTTTACGAAGCCTATATTATACGTACAAGCACTTCTTTCGGTAGCGGCAGAAAATCGAGGCAACGCTCAATTTCGCCACGGCTCCATCCGGTAGATCCGCCGCTGAGACAAAAACCGGTTCTTGATATTGGGATCTGTTACTTCAATCGCAACCGCCTCAAAGAGTGCATCACCTAACTTGATTCGGCAGATTGGCGATTCGATTAGATGCTGCGCCCAACGCCGGCCTGGGGACGCGTCAATATAGAGCTCGCCATTGATTACTGTGACCCTCAGATTGACTGAATAGGGTTGTTCGGACCTCGTTTCGAGCACCAGGAAGTCAAAGCCTGCCGCGAAGGCAAAGCTCTCCACCTGTTGAACCTCTCCTTGCAGGGCTTTGCCAGGCAATACCAGCATCGGAGACTGGCAACCCACCAGTAGAACCAAACCAAGAACTCTGAGTCGATGTATTTGAATACCCATAATGCAGTAGTCTTGCACAAGACAAACCAAATCGGGAACCAAAAAAAATGGCTGGCTGCAGCGAGCCAGAGGTAGCTGAAAGCAAGTCCATTGGTTGGTTTGACGGCGACACCGAGTCTGCTCAGGCTGCCGGCGAGCGCTTCGGAGTCAAGGGTTACCCAACCATGATTGTGTTTAACAGTGTTGGGACCGAGATTACACGAATCCCTGGAGGCATTGATATTTCGCGTTATAACGAGACACTCGCGTCTGCGCTAAATTCAATTGCCCCTACCCGGGAGTTGGTCGTTGCCTTAAGCGACAACCCCGCTAGCCTTACAGAACCACAACTGAGGCAGCTTGCTTATTATCCCTGGGGCCAGGATCACGGCGCTATACCAGAAGATTATAGCCCGCAGCTTTTTCTCACTGCTTCAAAGTTGGCCAAAGACGAGGTGAGCGCTTCTCGACTGTATATGTAGTATCTCTATGAGGTGTCTGCGAGCATCAAGAAAGAAGAAGCAGACGAAGATACAAAGCCCCGGCCCATTGATGCTGCTCGAGGAGATCCATCCCTATCGGTGGCAGAGCAGCTGGCGGGTTTAATCCCAACTACTGAGTTTTACATCGAGGATGACGCCCACACCCAAATACCCCAAGACTTAAAAAACGTCGTACTAGAGGCAACACAGCGGGCCGACGCAGCAACTCAAAACTCTGTTACGAGACAAGGCGTGGTGAATCAGATCAGCGGAATTCTCCAGCAAGCACACATGTTAGAGGAAGCTAAAGCGCTTCTCACCGCCGAGCTCGATCGCTCAAGTTCAGCCTATTATTTCATGAGCAGCCTTTCCGCCATCGCATGGTGACAAAAGGCTTTCGAAACTACTATCTCTAAATCGACCCTTGCAAGAGTGGCAGAAAGAGCGGAGTAATATCTTGTTGGCAAGCTTCGACACCGTTATAACTCAGCGCTGCAGCGCCTTAGAAAGTGACAGCAAAGCACTGGAAAATTGTAAAAGTTTACTCGGGGCGTAGTTAATAACCCATCGCGAACTCTGCTTCCATTTGAAACTGATCACGAATGATCGCGAGCCGGTTTTCCAGACCTGCCATCATGACTTGAAATGTTTGGTCTGACTTCAATTCACTCATCATAGGGTCGACGGCGGGTCGCCAGTGTTCACGCCAGCCTTCGTCCACTGCCCGCTGGAGTTGAATCAATGCCTGACGCTGCTGCCCTCTAACGGCGGATATCTGTGCCAGCATGTACCAATCTTCAGGCCAATGTCGCTTTGAGTCTTCGATATTTTTCTTCAACGAAGTCTCCGCTGCAGAGAGTAACTCTTCTGATTGATTGGCCAGACCTTCGGCCTTCATTTGATCCGCTACCGCAATCTTTACCTGAAGTTCAAACTCATGAGTGTATTCGTCTTGCTTCGCAAAGATCTCTCCTGAAGCGAGTGTTGATTCATAGTCGCGCACCATCGTTTCTCTATTATCTAAATAATAGTTGGCAAAAATCGAATTAAAGGAAGCCTCAAGACCTTTACTCGGATCTGCGGCGATCTTATCGAGCAGTCGATCCGAGCCTTCAAGATCGTTAGCCGCCACATAGCGTCCGAGCCTAAACCACAACACTCGAGTCTGGTAGCCATCTGGCACGTCATCTTTCAATTTATCAAACCAAACATCTGAGTTTTCGAAGTCACCAATATCCGCATACAGCTTGGATACATCTAAAGCATGGTTCAGATCCTTGCCTAGCTCATAAGCACGCTTGTAGTGCCCGATAGCCTCACCTATCTGGCCATTACGAGACGCGATCTTGGCAACTAACTCATAGCCTTTTGAATAGTTCGGATCGCTTTCTACCATCTGGCTAAACAGAGTCATGACTTCGGCATCGCGACCAAGAGCCGCGTACCTGCTAGCAAGATTGAAAGCTGCAACTGGCGACTTGGGGTCCAATTTGACGGCACGCTCATAAAGCGTCACTTTCTCAGCCTCGTCTTCTACCAAAGAGGCATACCACATGACCGCCATCGCGTAGCTCGGATTTAATTGCATGGCTTTCTGCAGCAGAGTACGCGCTAGCTCATTTCTGTCATGATATTGGCTTTCCAGCAATCCTTTGCTTGCCCAGGCAACGCCAAGCTCTGGGTCCAGCTCGAGGGACTTGTCAACCGCCTGCCGTGCGCGCGCCAGTGACTCTTCACGATCGGCAAACATGTAGTTTGCCAATAGGCTGTGAGCATCGCTCAACCCAGCAAAGGCCGAAGCAAAGTTTGGATCCTCAGTCACTGCCGTTTCGAAGTAGCTCGCGGCCGCCAACAAACTCTCTTCGCTGCGTTTAGAGAGTTCCTGCTGGCCTCGTCCATAGGCTATCAATGCTTCTGGATTAGACGAGCGTGCACCGCGACTCCTTAAGCTGTGTGCTTGCCCAGTAAACAAGGAGACCTTTAATTTTTCAGCGACGGCCTTAGAAATATCGTCCTGTATTTTGAATACATCACTGTATTCATAGGTATAGGTTTCTGACCAGACATGCTGCCCGCTCTCAACATTGATAAGCTGCGCGGTCACCCGAATGGTGTTGTCGATGTCGTTCGCTCTAACGCTGCCTTCTAAAATGTGGGCAACACTCAATTCTCGACCGATGTCACTGATATTGCGATTCACACCCTTGTAAGCAAAAGACGACGTGCGCGCAGCTACTCTTAACTCAGGCACTCTTGCCAACACGTTCAACAACTCTTCAGACAATCCGTCAGCAAAATATTGGTCCCGTGGATCACTGCTAAAACTGTCAAAAGGTTTGACTGCAATAGAAACGTCCGAGACTTTATCGATCTCAACAACACTTTCATTGCTAGGTGACGCGTCCAGGTCAACGCTGGCAATTGCCACCTCACCTTCGAGACCCATTTGGACAAAGAACAAAACGACAACCAGTACACATAAGCTACCGACAATCGCAAAATCCTTTCGGGATCCGAGCATCGGCTCGTGTGACTCACCGTCATCTACTAGAACACCATCCTTATCGAGATCGAACACCCAGGACAGAATCAACGCAAACGGCAGCCCAGCAAAAAACGCAATCACGAGATAGCGCAGCACAGAATCCGGCAATTCAAGGGTCGGTGAGATGATGTCGAGCAATTGAATGATAGGCCAAATGGCAACCACATAGAGCGTCGCCACACGGATAACTCGCCCCACTGCCCACTTGACCCTGCAGCGAGCGCATCCCAAACTCATTGACTACCTCATCTTCAGAGAGCCCATTACCGATATCACCAGAATTGCTATTGACCCGAAACTTGAGATCCAGAGGTCCACCTATATTGACACCAATATCTCCGCTGACAGTGGTCAGTTCTGCTGAGACGTTCTGACTAAATTCTGCCTCAATCATCACATCGCCGCTAATGCTCGCTCCCCGCAAATGTCCCACCAAGCGCGCTTCAATGTCTATATCTCCCGACAGGGTCTCGATTACAAGATCCCCCTGGTGATCCCTGACGCCAATATCGCCACTGGCTGAATTTGCTTGAACTGTTCCGGAGGTATTCGTCGTTTCAATACTGCCACTGACGGTTTTTATGCTCATCCGCTCTTGACCGTTTTCCAGAATGATGTCGCCGATAATACTTCTCAATTGCATACCACCGAGGACGTCACGCACCTCGATATCGGTGCTGACGGCTTTTACAGCAACCCGGCTTCGTATTGGCACATAAATGATAAGATCTGACCCATCACCCCAGTTCACGTGTTTCCTGGGCATCTCAACTTCTATCTTCGTTACGCCTTCTCGAACTTCAAAACGTAGCCCTTCTGCGAGCTCATCCAGCTCACCCTTGATTTGAACGCGCGTTTCACTCCACCCTTTGATCTTAATTTCACCACGTAAGATCTCGATTTTGATGAGACCATCGGCTTGCACATCACGACTCTCATCGATCTCTTTCGCCTGAAGCGATACAGCAACAACCATCAAGATGCATATTGAAGACAATTTCATGAGCAAACCTATAGGCTAGATATTTAAAAGGTTAGACGAGATTGGCAGTCAGATGGTTTAAGTTAGCTCATCAAGCAGGGTCAAGACGCCAGCCTGGTCAACCCCGTGACGGCAGGACTGTCCCGCAACCTTGATATTTGGGCCCTTGTCGCAGTGGCCCATGCAAACAGAGGCTATCGCTTCAGAATCCATTTGTCGCGTAACGATCTCCGATTTGAGCACAGATAACAGCGCTTCACTACCCCGCCCACCACAGGATGGTTGACCGGAGAGCGGCCGAGTATTAGTGCAAACGAAGATTTTCACCGTTTGATAATGAGCTTTTCACAGCTTTGCCTCTGAGCGCCACACAGTGCTTGATAAGCGGTCAAGATACTCTGGGCATCCGTTACTCCCGTCACATTATGCTCCGCATCGACATTAACGTTTGCGCCGTAAATAGAAAACCAGACATCCGTCGGCTCATCACCGACAACCAAAGTGTGAAGTGAGTGAGCTGGTTCATATAAATAGGAGCCTGCGGTGTTCTTGAATTCGGGATACTCCTCATAAAACCAGCAGCCCGAGAATGTCACGGCAAAAACTGGGCCTGTATGGTAATGCTTGTTAACCCGATGTCCGGCGGGAAAGCGCGTTCGCAGAACCCAAAGACCCTGATTTAGATCGACCTGTAATAATTGCAGCAATGTGCCATCTCCGGCATCCACAAAAGGCAAGTCTGACTCACCAATGTGAACCGCCTCGGTCAACCCATGTGGAGGTACCATACCGCCCTGGTGTTCAATAGAATCGTTAAGATTAGCTTCGGTCATCGGCTTTTCCTTCACAGGTTTTCTTCATTTTGACGGGTTTTGGCGTTCATGCAACTTGCGAGAGGAAAACTGTTCAAGGTAATGTGATCAATCAAAGACTGTAACAGCGGATCCGAACAAGGGTCTTCACAAAGGATGCTACCAACATGACCTATGCAACAGGTGAACGAGCTTTTTATGATGCCGACAGCCATATTATGGAATTGCCGGATTTCCTGAAAAAATATGCAGATCCCGGTATTCGAGATGATATTCCTGAGGTCAGCTATAGCGCGTCTCTTGTGACCGATGAGGAAGTCGCTTTGATCATGCAACAAGGCGGTAAACATTCTCCTGAGCATATCGCAAGCATGACCGCGCTCGGCGACGAGTTGATCGCGAAATCTAAAGAAATTCAGGCACTTGGAGCATTTAACAGAACAGATCGAACAACGGCTCTCGACCTTTTGGGCTTCAAGAAGCAACTGGTGTTTGCAACTCACAGCGTGGCTTTTCCGTTTCACCCCAGTTCTAAAAAGCCGCTGGACCTTCGCTACGGCGCCACCCGGGCGCACAATCGCCATATGTCAGATTTCTGCTCTGATGACGCTCGACTGATGGGCGTCGGCATCGTTCCTCTGGATAATCCGGAGATGGCGATCAAAGAAGCCGAATGGGCCATTAAGGAGGGTCTTGAAGCCATCTGGGTGCCCCACCGTGCACCATTCGACATTTCACCAGGACACATTGATCTTGAACCTTTTTGGCAACTCTTGGCCGAGTCCGGAACGCCCTTTTTATTGCACGTAGGCGGCTCCCCTCTGCAGGCTCTGAAAGCCTGGAGCAATAACGGTCGTGCGGCTGTGAAGGATTGGATGGGCGGCGGCGAGAATGTTCGAACTAAAGATGCCACGGTGATGCATCAGCCTCCCGAGACCTTCATTAGCATGTTGCTGATGGACGGTGTTTTTGATCGCAACCCCAAACTTCGCGGTGCTGCCGTTGAACTTGGCGCTGGCTGGGTTCCTGAAATGTTGAAGCGTCTTGACTGGGTCGCGAAAATCTATGGCCGAGTTGATGAGTCCGTTCGATACGATCGCTCACCGTCACAGCAATTGACGGAGCAGATGGGCTTTACGCCCTTCCCGCACGAAGATGTGTCGAATCTCATTGAGCAATCTAATGAGGATCTCTATTTGTTCTCAAGTGACTATCCCCATGTAGAAGGTGGCCGAGATCCCATCGGAAAATTCTCAACCAACCTGGCAGACGTTGCGCACCCCACTCAAGAAAAATTCTTTAGTGAGAACTTCCTACGTTTGTTCCCGGAATCCAGAGTCGCATAAGCCACTGTTCTTCCGGGAGCCATCCCTTCCGGGAGATCAGGTCGGTCCACGGAAATGAAATATTTTGAGTGCTCTCTCGGGATAACGATCGACAAACTCAGGGCTGGCGGGCATCTCCCCAATCAATCGAAGCTTGGACTGGTAACGCTGCATCAGATTTGGTAAAAAATCTAACCCAAGATAGGGGCTATTGACTGTCGCAATGATGTCGGCACCCGGGCGAATAAGCTTGTCTAACTTCTTCAGGATTGCACCATAGTCCTTTTCAGCGTCAAAACTGCCCCTCTGCCGAGTGGGCGGATCAATGATGACCGTGTCATATTGGCCAAATTGTTGCACCTTTCCCCAGGACTTAAATAGGTTATGCGGCATTGATTTCACGCACCGCAGATCATGACCATTTAACTCGTGGTTACGCTTACCCCAGTTGATCGATGGCTTGCTCATGTCCAGACTGACGACCTGCTTCGCACCACCTGCCAGCGCGGCCACAGACAGAGAGCAGGTATAGGCAAAGAGATTGAGGACCTTCTTATCTTTGGAGTAGTCCATCAACCAGCGTCGTAGGGGCCGCATATCGAGGAAAAAACCGGCGTTTTGATTGACCCCAGGTTGTACTTCATATTTGATGCCGTGCTCGGTCACGATGACAGGCAGCGACAAGTCCCCAAAGAGACAGTCCGCTGTTGCACCCTGGCTTGAACGAGACTGATGAATGAGGGTTTGAATCTGACCAAGAGAATCGCCTTTGAGAATTTTTTCGCCAAGCGCTTCGACATCAACGATTTCACTGTAGCCCGAGATCAGCAGCACCGGTGGGTACCAGTCGAGATTCACATGTTCGAGACCGGGGTACATATGACCACGGCCATGGAACACCCGCCTCGGTTCAAGGTTCTGCTCAGCGAAAAATTGGGTGGTTTGGTCCAGTATCGGTTGGTATGACTGCATAGTTGGGTTAAGACATGAAAAGCCCATTCTAACAACTGAGAGCATTCATTGACGCTCAACTGCCGTAGTTTCCTAAAATTTTCCATTTTGATGTTCGGAGCGACTGCATCGGCTCAATGGGGTCGTATTCAATCCCCAGCCGATTCCCTGCTAGGACTTACTACATTGGATGGAGAAGGTGCTGTGCAGTCAAGCCTATTCAAGCTCGATTTGATAAATGGCGATCAAAAAGGCCAAGTCATTCGGACAGTCGACGCACAACAACACCCGTGATTCACGGCCACGATTATTCTCAGCAGAAACTGTCACATCATGTTGGCAGACGACGGGGTGTTGGATATAGATCGACCTGAAACGCTGCTAACAAAACTTATCAAACCTGCTGCGTGTTTACCGAGTCTAATTTGATTGCCTGGAAAAGCGCCCTTGGCTGGCAATATCCAAAAGAGTCTGAGGTAGGACTAAATTCATCCTAGGGCCTAGCCAATATTGGTCAAACTTTCCTGATAGCGGTTAACGATTTTAATCAGGGTGTTTTGATCATCGACACACGGGACATGAGCATTGCCAAGTTTTTTGATGTGCCGATACGGGGCGTCAAACACCTCTTATACGCTAGTGGGTAATTCTGCGAATCAGGCTCGATAGGGCTGATTAAATCGGTGCAGCTTGTTGTAGCGAATCATCGCCTGGATTTCTCGCACATAGGGAAGTCCTCGTTCCGAGTAACGGAGTAAGCCATCCGCAAGTTCGTCACCGATGATGGGTTTGTTTGCAAAACGCTTTGATGAGCGCATTGCTCTGAACCCATCATAGGCCACGTGAGTGTTGAGGGTTCGCACATAATATCTAACCGATTGCCGAGCACTGGAGAACGTCGCGACCTCATGGGTGAGACCTACCGTTCGCTTCAGGGGGGTCACACCGCAGCCTTGATAGAAACACCAGATCCCAAAATAATTGTTCGCGGTAGTCGCAAATCGTGAAGTGCCCCAGCCAGATTCTTTGGCCGCCTGGGCAACCACGAGCGCCGCAGGTACCGTATCTACGCGCTTAAGTAGCGATCCCACTCTCTCCGCATCACCAGAGTCTGGATGCCTCACTCTGTATCGCTTCTCCATTTTGGCCAATTCTACTCGCTGAGTATCACTGAGACTCCGCCCGCGTAACAGTTGCATTCCGAGACCGCCTAACCACTTCCGCTCCTTCGCTACTTCAAGGTTCGCTTCGTGAACCATTGGCAGCAAAAATTGATAGAAAGCGGCTTTTCGCGCGGGTGCATGACGAATCTTTGCAAAGGCTGGCGCACTTAGATCCTCGACCTTGCCCAGTAAAACCTCTGCCGCATGATAGGGCTCCGGCTGGGAGGGCAGAAGGTTTTGCGGCAACGGAGCGGCAGCGTCTTCCAACGGGAACAGGCCAAGCAGTGCGAAGGCGGCGATAAGTGCAGTTTTGGAAAGGGGAGACATAGGAGATCTAATGCAAGTGTGGATGCATTCTAAAGAGAAAATGGAGAAATCTCCAGAATTACCACGCCTCTCTTATACCGAGTGATTATCGATATCTATCAACCATATAGCGTAATGTGCAGTGCACCATTATTTTAAATAGTGGAGAAACCTGCAGATTCCTTATAGGACACGGGCTGCAGGAGATTGAAGACCTCAAGGACAGAGGCAGTCGCCAGGGCGTCTCAAGTTTCGGTAAAGAATGCGGACATGGATTAAGCTATGACCAACTCAAGAGGCAAGCTGCTATAACGACTAGGAGCTTCTAAACCTAGCTTGTTTCTGACCTGCTGCAGTGGCAGCGTAAGCATTCTTTCCCAATGCTGAGCTGGTAGCCAACTGGTTCGTCGGCCCATCTGAAAGGCCTGCCACATGCTGCTAAAAAACCGGCGTCCAAAAATTCGACGCAATTTCAACGCGCCAATAATCCCAATAAAGCCGACACCCCGGTTCTTTGTTTGCGAGTAAGTAAACGCTAACAAACAGGATTCGCCCGCGACATCACGACCAAACCCCGTTACAACATGCCATAAGTCATGTTGATCACGTAAACGCAACGCATAGGTTTCCATGTCAGGGTCTGAAAAGCGTTCAGAGTCATCATTATCGCTCGCCTCTTTCAGTCCCTCGGCACTGATATTACCTGCTTCCATAAAGGCGAGATAATGGCGGCCTAGGCTACCTTCAGGCATGGCCTTTAACTGCTCTCGATTGGAGAGTACGTTGAGCAGACTCGTTTCACTATCGAGGATCGCGCGCGCGTGGGGCGTCGTCACGAAGCGCCGGTAACCTTTACCCAGGGCATCGCCGGACAACGCTCGAATGATGATGAAGACCTCTTCGGTCGCTTCAGGGTTTTTTAGAAGCTTTGCCATCGCGCGTATCGCCACAACCGGTTGGACCTTGTTCGCCTGATTCATATCTCTACTCTGTTTCATCTCAGATTTCATCTATTGACAATAATGTTAATAGTATACCTGTTAACATCTTTGTCAACAGTGAAGATTACCTTCTTGAAAGTCTAGGAGCCGAAAGTAACCGTGTTGAAAACAAAAGTTCGCAAAAGAAGAAGCCCGCAAGAAGCGCGAGAACTGATCCTCAACGCCGCTCAATCTCGACTTTCAGCCTTTGGCGTTCGAGGTCTCACTATCAAGGATGTGGCGGCCGATACTGATATTAATCACGGCACTTTGTTGCATCATTTTGGTAGCGCTGAAGGGATGAGAATTGCGCTATTGACACGAATGACGAACAGCTTAACCGCCGATATGAGTCTTATTCTAGAATCGAACCCTGGTCCAGAATCCAGCATCGAAGCTCTTTTCGATCTAATGAGCAAGACCGGTCACACTAAGTTACTTGCCTGGCGCGCCCTGGAAGAGGGGGAAAATGAACAATTTAATATTCCCAAAGAAAGCATCGACTCAGTTGCCGATATCATCGATAGAATTACAGCAGGCCTCAGTGATCACGACCAAAACACCGCCAGAAGTATGGTGTTTCTTGCGGTTTCTACTGCCGTAGGATGGGGGATTTGCGGGAAGGGGTTTCAGCAAATGTTTGGCTTGTCACCAGCCCAGCAGGAAGACTTTCCCCGCTGGGTGGGACAACAGATGTCAAGGCTAGGGACTACTGATTAGGGTTAATCAGATATTTTTCGCCCGTTGCCTGCTTTGCATAAGCTTTGATAGCTTCTGGTTCTAACACTTCTGACAAAGACACAGTCTTGGTGTAAGTGCTGGCAAAGGTCGTGTTGATCTCATCGGCAACACGCTGCCTTAGTTCACCAAATTTCTCCATGCCAACCCGTCCAATAAACGGCGTCAACAACCAACCGCCGATACCCCACATCATGCCGAATGCACGATTCAAGGTAGTGGGCGAACGATCAAGGCCACCATAAATGTAAACTTGCTTATGCACTGTTGAGCCGTACCGACTGTATTCCTTAGCCGTCTTATTGGCCGATATTTCCATAGCAGTTAAGACCTGCCCAGCTAGCTTACCGCCGCCGGTGGCATCAAATGCCAAGGTCGCGCCGGTCGCAACGAGAGCCTCGACAAGGTCATCCATGAATGTGTCACTGGAGGAATTGCATACATGTTCTGCACCCAATGCTCTAAGCAAATCAACGTGCTCTTGCTTTCTAACGATGTTAACGAGGGGAACGCTGTCATTGAGGCAAATTTTAACCAACATTTGTCCCAAATTTGAAGCCGCTGCGGTATGAACCAGAGCTGTATGATTTTCTAGCTTCATGGTTTCAACCATGCCCAATGCTGTGAGCGGATTAACAAAACAAGAAGCCGCTGCGGCAGCCGTAGTGCCGTCGTGCATAACCATACAACTTGAAACCGGGACAACCCTGTATTGAGAATACATGGCACCACCGGCAACTCCGACCATCTTACCAACAAGCGCCTCAGCGCCAGCGCCGGCAGCAACAACTTCACCAGCACCTTCATTGCCTGCGGGAAGCGATTGATCCAAACGTGCGGTCATGGCTTTCATCATGGCTTCCGGGATGTCCATGGTCACAACGGCATCATCGCCCGTACCACTTACGGACAAGGTGCTGACATCGGCTGGACCAATCCATAAACCCAGATCTGAGGGGTTAATTGGTGCTGCATCAACCTTGATCAACACCTCGTTGTCTCCAGGGACGGGTCTGGGTGTCGTCGCGATAGAAAGCTTAAGTTTTCCGTCACTGCTGATTTCTGTTCGTAGTTCTTTGGATGTTTCTGTCATGCTAACTCCTATTTCACTTCTACAAGTTCAATATCAAAAATTAAGGCGCTATCGGCTGGTATAGGCCCAACACCGCGTTCGCCATATCCTAGTTCAGACGGAACAAACAACGTCCATTTGTCGCCTTCTTTCATCATAAGTAACGCTTCGGTCCAACCCTTGATCACTCCTCCGACAGGAATAGTAAGGGGCTCACCTCGTGAATATGAACTATCAAATTCCGTACCATCGAGCAGCCTACCCGCGTAATGCGCAGCAACTGTGTCCGACATGGTCGGAGTAGAGCCTTCTCCGCTTTCGATAATTTTGTACTGCAGTCCAGACTCGGTCTGAATCACACCCTCTTCATTAGCATTAGATTGCATGAAGGCTTCAGCCGCAGCTCTATTGTCCATCGGAGTATCCTTTTTAAGTTCGATTTTCTGCAAGGGTGAATTTTCGCCGCTGCAGCCTACACTTATTGTTAGTAAGACTATTAGTACGAGTCGCATTTTTAACTCTCTTGCTTGAGCGCGGCAGAATACCGCATGCTATTTCAAACTGATAGGAAGATCAGCGCTGTAGATTGTCACAAATACCCGCGAGATCTTGAGTCAGGCTATCGGTCGCTCGAATGCGTTGACTAATGATTTAGGCGATACGCTTCAGCACCGCATCACCCAGAGAACGCGAAGGCGGTACAGGCAATAATTGAGACGCCGATTTTAATCAGGTGAAAGATTGGCAACTCCGCGCTTAGGAGGAAAGCAACACGAGGCGAGATCAGAAAGTAGGTGAAGATAACAACGTGGTAAATAAAGTGTACCTCCTCTACACCACTTATTCCGACGATACCCAGCACGCCAATAGATGCAGTCACGCCGAGCAATGCGCCAAAGAACGAGACTCGACGGTGACGGTATACCTGAAAGATCGCGGTGATCGACACAACTGCACCGAACAGATCGATCGCTGCGATCGGCCAGTACTTCCGTGGAAAGTCGAATGACCGCGAAAGGCAGTTGTCCGCATAGACAGACCTAAGCTGCTGAAAGAATAATGAGCTCTTTAAGGCTTCTACCTTCTAAGTCAGGCATTCTTTTTCCCGATCACGGTGCTACTTGCAGGTCTGCCAGACGCTGCTCAAAATCTTTTCGAGTACGAATATCAATTGGCAACGCCAGATAACGCCGCAGCGTCTTCTCATCCAACTTTCTCATCACATCTCGATAGAACTCAATCGTACTGACAGACTCAGATTCTGATTCTTGCAATTCAACAGCCTCTCCAACCTGAACCGTTCCGGTCTGGATCACTCGCACATAAAAGCCCGGCCGCTCTGCCTTGACGAAGGCTTTTGCGAAGCCAGGATCACCCATTCGAGCTGCCAAAGTGCTACAGGGGATCCGCGGCGCCGTGATCTCTAACAGAAGGTTTGGCAACCTCAGCCGATCTCCGACCCTCAGTCCAGGGGACGACAAACCAGCGATGGTCAGATTTTCTCCAAACATGCCAGGGGTTACCTCGCGACTCAACTGCTCCGCCCAAAACACGTAGTCTTCCTCCCGGTACAAGTAAACAGCTTGGTCAACGCCGCCATGGTGCCTGCTGTCCAATACTCTATCGCCAGTGATTCCAAGGGACTTCACTTCGACTGCATGCTCGACAGGATGCTTGAAAATGCCTGTTTTCGTCTGCCGTTTGCCAACCAAGAGAGGCATTTTTGCCCCTACGTTAACGCTAGTAATTCTCACATCACCTCCATTTACGGGAATTAGCCGTGCATTCTGTCAAAAATTGACTGATCTTGGGCTCAGAATCCACGCAGTGCTGGATTATAAGCCCTTCAGGTTATAAGATGGCGCGCTTTTTAACCCCCCCTAAACCCAGACCTAATTGCAGAGCAACGCTATGACCGACTTAAGCCGTTATCGCAATATCGGCATTTTCGCACACGTAGATGCCGGTAAAACGACCACCACCGAACGAATCCTCAATATTTGCGGCAAGATCCACAAGATTGGTGAAGTTCACGATGGAGCCGCCACAACCGACTTCATGGAGCAGGAGCAGGAGCGAGGCATTACGATTCAGTCAGCGGCAACGACTGCGTTCTGGAAAGAGCATCGCCTAAACATCATCGACACACCTGGACACGTGGACTTTACCATTGAAGTCTATCGATCGTTGAAGGTACTCGATGGTGGAGTGGGTGTTTTCTGTGGATCTGGCGGTGTTGAACCCCAGTCAGAAACTAACTGGCGCTATGCAAACGAATCAGAGGTTGCGCGAGTCATTTTCGTCAACAAAATGGATCGTCTCGGCGCAGATTTCTATCGAGTGGTAACGCAGGTCAAAGATGTTCTGGCGGCAAACCCGTTGATCATGACTTTGCCCATAGGCGAAGAAGAGAACTTTGTCGGCATGGTAGACCTGATGACCCAGAAAGCTTACATCTGGGATGATTCCGGCGACCCACTGAACTTCGAGATCACAGAAGTCCCTGAAGATATGTTAGAAAAGGTGGCTGAGTATCGCGAGATAATGATCGAAGCTGCCATTGAACAAGATGAAGATTTGATGATGTCCTATCTGGAAGACGCCACAGAGCCTTCAGTTGAAGACCTTAAACGTTGCATCCGGAAAGGAACCATCGCTCTCGATTTCTTCCCAACTTACTGTGGATCGGCTTTCAAGAACAAGGGTATCCAGCTGGTACTAGACGCAGTAGTGGACTATCTGCCGAATCCAACCGAAGTTAAGCCACAACCAGAGGTTGATGAAGACGGTGTTGAGACAGGTAAATTCGCCATTGTTGACCCTAACCTGCCTTTACGGGCACTGGCTTTCAAAATCATGGACGACCGTTTTGGCGCCCTAACCTTTACTCGGATCTATTCAGGTAAATTGAAAAAGGGTGACTCTGTACTGAACACCTTTACCGGCAAATCCGAGCGAATTGGTCGAATTGTCGAAATGCATGCCGACGAGCGCATAGAGCGAGACAGCGCACAAGCAGGCGACATTGTGGCGCTCATCGGTATGAAAAATATCCAGACGGGACACACCCTGTGCGACCCCAACAAACCTGCGACTCTGGAACCCATGGTGTTTCCTGAGCCTGTGATCAAAATGTCGATCTCACCCAAGGACAAAGCCGCGTCAGAAAAAATGGGCGTTGCGCTTTCCAAAATGATTCAAGAAGACCCTTCATTTCGGGTTGAAACCGACGAAGAGTCTGGAGAAACCATCATGATGGGTATGGGTGAACTTCACCTGGACATTAAAGTAGATATTCTCAAGCGGACTCACGGCGTAGAAGTCGAAGTTGGCCGCCCTCTGGTCGCTTACCGAGAGTCTATTACGCAGCTTGTTGAAGATTCCTACACACACAAGAAGCAAACAGGTGGCGCAGGTCAGTTCGCGAAAATCGATTACACGGTTGAACCCGCAGAAGCAGGCGTTGGTTTCGAGTTTGTGTCTAAGGTCACCGGCGGCAACGTGCCACGTGAATTTTGGCCAGCAGTCGAGAAGGGCTTCAAAATGAGTCTGGAAGAGGGCCCTATGGCTGGTTTCCCTTGTCTGGACGTCAAACTGACGTTAACAGATGGTGGCTTCCACGCGGTTGACTCATCAGCGATTGCTTATGAACTAGCGTCTCGTGCTGCCTATCGTCAAACCATGCCAAAAGCTGGTCCCCAGTTAATGGAGCCAATCATGAAGGTTGACGTATTCACACCTGACGATCACGTTGGTGATGTTATTGGCGACCTCAATCGTCGTCGCGGCATGATCAGTGGTCAAGATGCAGGCGCCACCGGTGTTCGAGTCAAAGCAGAAGTTGCCTTGTCAGAAATGTTTGGTTACATCGGCGATCTTCGCACTATGACCTCTGGTCGTGGTCAGTTCTCTATGGAGTTTAGCCATTACGCGCCTTGTCCTAAGAATGTTGCGGACGAAGTTATTAAGGAAACTAAAGAGCGTCAGGCTAAAGCCTAGAGCGTCTCAAATTAAAGGGGTCGCATTCGCGGCCCTTTTTTTTGCCCGTCGTTTTTCTAAAGATTGCCGCTGAAATTGCGTTTGTCGACATCCTATGGCCGCAACCACCGACCCAACCGCCGTAAAACCAACAGCACCAGAGAGCGGAACCCACTTAGAATGAAGGGGAGCAAAGCAGAAGTCCCACAAGAGGTGCTATAAGTTGATTCATTTGATTGTCCAATATCATCGAGGCACTTTAGACCGCCAGAGGGCCGAAGAAATACCTTACATACCCCAATTAGTCTCGTCTTACCGACATTCTGATGTTTTACACGAGATTTAGAACGACCAATGCCTACAGGGAATATATTAGTGTCCAAATATTCCATTAATTTGAGTGCGAGAGCTTGGTAAATTGCGCGACCTTCATACTCCCTACTCCAACAATCGAGGACAAGCAGAAATGGCAACATACGAAGAGGACGTCGCGCGTCTAGAAGCGCTCAAACAAGGTAGCCCAACCTGGATTGGCATTAATTCAGAATACGCTGCCCGAATGGATCACCAGAATCGCTTCAAAACAGGCCTGGATATAGCCCGATACACATCCGACGTCATGCGCAAAGATATGGCTGAATACGATGCTGACGTCTCTAAGTACACCCAGTCTCTCGGTTGCTGGCACGGTTTTACGGCCCAGCAGCTGGCCATGTCCGTCAAGAAGCATCGCGGCACGATGGACAAAAGCTACATCTACCTAAGTGGTTGGATGGTTGCAGCGCTACGATCTTCGTTTGGCCCCTTACCTGACCAGAGCATGCACGAAAAGACGACAGTGCCAGCCCTAATCGAAGAAATTTACACGTTCCTCAAGCAAGCCGATGCTCGCGAGCTTCGCCATATCTTTGTCGAACTAGATGAAGCTCGAGCCAACGGCGGCGATGTTGATGCTGCGATGGCCAAGATCAACAATTTTGAAACTCACGTCGTACCCATTATCGCTGACATCGATGCTGGTTTTGGTAACGAAGAGGCCACGTACCTGCTTGCTAAGAAGATGATTGAGGCTGGTGCCTGCGCAATTCAGGTTGAGAATCAGGTTTCCGATGCTAAGCAGTGTGGTCACCAGGCCGGTAAAGTCACCGTTCCCCATGAAGACTTTCTATCCAAGATAAATGCAATCCGTTACGCCTTCCTAGAACTCGGTGTCGACAACGGTATCATCGTGGCTCGTACAGATTCACTTGGCGCTAACCTGACTCAGAAAATACCGGTCTCTCGCGAAGCCGGCGATTTGGCCAGCCAGTACAACTCGTTCCTGGAAACCAAAGAAATCACTGATATCAAAGAACTTAAAGAAAATGACATCACCATTCATCAGAATGGCAAATTGGTCAAACCAATCCGTTTAGATAATGGTTTGTACTCTTTCCGCGAAGGCACTGGTTTTGACCGCGTTGTGCTCGACTGTGTGACCAGCCTGACTCACGGTGCTGATCTACTTTGGATTGAAACTGAAAAGCCTCACGTTGGCCAGATCGCTGAAATGGTGGATGCCGTTCGACAGCATGTGCCTGATGCCAAGTTGGTCTATAACAACTCTCCATCCTTCAACTGGACACTGAACTTCCGTATCCAGGTCTTTGATGAATGGAAGGCTGAAGGCAAAGACCTATCTGCCTACCCCGATCCTGCAGAAGATGCCAAGGGTCTGATGGATGCCAAGTTTGATGCTTCCGATCTTGCTCAAGAAGCCGATCGTTGGGTGCAGTCCTTCCAGAAGGATTCTGCTCGCGAAGCAGGTATTTTCCACCACTTAATCACACTACCGACCTACCACGAAACGGCGTTGGGCACAGATATTCTATCTGAAGGCTACTTTGGCGATCTGGGTATGTTGGCTTATGTTCGCGATGTTCAACGTCAAGAGATCCGACGTGACATGGCTTCCGTGAAACACCAGGATCTAGCAGGTTCAAACATGGGCGACGATCACAAAGAGTACTTCTCTGGTGACAACGCGCTTCTTGCCGGTGGCAAGGACAACACCATGAACCAGTTTTAAGTGCTTTGAGTTCTCGATGGCTTTAAGTCGAGAACTCCCTTAGAACCAGTTTTAAATGCTTTTCGTTCTCGACGTTTTTAAGTCGGGAACGAATTTAAAACCATTTTAAGTGCTTTATGGTGCCCCCACGCCAAGAGCTTACTTAGGACCAGTTCTAGATCCGACTTAATCTTAAGGACGATTAAGCTTGAAAAGCGAGACCGATGATTTACTTGAAGGCGATAGAATGACCGCATTTTTTTGCCCGTCCTTCCTATAGTTGGGAGTTCTACCTCAACTCTCTAACCGAGTCCTCACGAGGCATGTTCTCTATCTTTTTCTCGCTCTTTTTTCTCAACACGAAAAAGTCAGTCAGCTGATGCTTCGAGTGGATTATTGAAATAGGGCAGTAGGGCGGGGACGTGGCTAATCACATCGTTTAGCACCAACTGCTCTGCAATATAACCAATATTGGTGTTGAGATAGTCCAGCAGTACCTGGTCCTTTTTCGGTTGCCAATCAAAGGCGCCCATTTCGGTCACAGCTTCCTCGGCCGTTAGGCCTAGCACCAAAGTTCGATAAGCCGCAAGAACTCCGCCTGTTCGCTGAGACCCCGCGGCGCAATGAATCAGTACCGGTACACCATTTTTCCTAGCCTGATGGAGAGCAATCATGGCTTCCACATAATGGTTCACGTCTCCCGTGCCGTTGCCATTTAAGGGAAACCGTGCGATTTCAATTTGAAGCGTTGCTGCCGCTTCTCGCTCCGCTATCAACCCCGGCTTCTCTTCCCAGTACTGAAGATCAATGATCTTCTCGACGCCATTCCTTTTTAAAGTTTCTGACACCAGAGCAGGGTGCAATTGCCCGGAACGAAAAACCAAACCAGACTCAACTTCTCCCCAGCGTTTAGGTAGGATGCGATCTTTAATGACGTGCTCAAAGCCAAGATAGCTTGCCAAGATCAGAACCAAAGCCAGGGCCAATGCCCGTTTCTGGCCATTGTCAGTGTCAGATCCTTGCTGCATGCTCAGTCTCCGTAGTTCGTTTCAATCACTAAGGATAACATCGCAACACCTTTTGGGAGAATCAGACATGAACATCCAACATGGCAAAATTGCGCTCTTGCTCGTTACGATATTGCTTGGTGTGCCTGGCGTGCACGCTGCATCAAAGACCAGCGAGCACGACACCCTCTCGGCATTTATGGCGGGAAAATACGACATCGCCAGGGAAGGATTTCAACAGCTACATAAAGCTAATCCGGAAGATCCACAATTAGCTTTCTACTTGGCTAGAAGCCTTTACCTGCACCAGGAGCTGGAAGCCGCGGAATCACTACTGCTCGAATCTCTAGAACAGCATCCCGACCATTTCGAGAACCACTACTTGCTGGGATCTGTTCAATTGTCGCGGGTTGCCGATGTGAACATCTTTCGAAAAGCCGGCTTGGCTAGTTCCGCCGTCAAAGCATGGGAGCAGGCCGTAAGCCTTGATCCCACCCACGCCGAAGCTCTGTATGGCGTAGCTAGCTTTTACTTTTCCGCACCCGGTATAGCAGGTGGCGACAAAAACCTGGGGACTAAGAAACTCGCGGATCTCGAAGCATTAAGCCCGGCCTGGGCGCAACTCACGCGGGCTTCCATTGTCATGCGAGACGAAAACTACTCCGAAGCTGAGCAGCTGTTAAAACAAGCAATTGAAGGTATCCCAGGCCGAGCATTCCCGACCTTGATGTTAGCAAACGTCTATTCGAAGCAAGAAAACTTTCCTCTAGCACTCGAAACGCTTATGACGTATCAAGCCAGGCAAAAGACCTGGAATGACCCTGGACCTGCTCAGACCTCACTCCTTGCAGGCAAAATTTATGAAGGCCTGAACCGCAAGCAAGCGGCGATCGATTCATACCAGGTGGTTCTTGATGAAGTTGCAAATGTTCAACTTAAAAAGCAAGCCAAGGCGGCCCTGCACAAGCTTCACTCTCGGTAAGTTTGAAAGGCGAGCGCCACACCAAAGCCCCCAAGACCGAAACCTAATACTCGATCAATCCACTGACGAATCGATAGGTCCCGCAACCAACTGCGCATTCGATCTGCGGTTGTGGCAACGATGCTCAGCCATAGAATACTGATTGCAAAGTGTAAGGCTGCTAGTTGAAGACTCTGACCAAGGGCTGAGCCTTCTGGGTCTATAAATTGCGGCAAAAATGCCATGTAAAAAATGATAGGTTTTGGGTTTAGGACGTTACTGAGTAAACCTTCTCTAAGGGATCGCGCCGGTCTAAACGTTCCTGCATTTGGGTCAGCAACAATACTCTCTGGCCTCGATCGTGATTCTCTTAAGGTTGAATAACCCAGATAAAGCAAGTAACCAGCACCGAGGTACTTGAGTCCTGTAAAAAGCCACGCCGACTGTAAAATAACCAACGAGATGCCCACGGCAGAAATCGTCGCATGAACAAATAATCCTGAACAGATTCCGAGAGTTGTCACCACGCCGTCCACCACGCCTGCCCGTAGCGAGTTGCGAATCACGAGCACTGTGTCAGCTCCCGGAGCAATGGTCAGCAACGTGATTGCGACAATAAAGGCAGCGAGGCTATCCACCTGCTAGCCCGTCTAAATCTTCTTCCAAATCAAAATAGTTGTCCCAACGGCGATCCAATCGAGCTTCCGCCTCTTTCAAAGGCCGAGGCGTGGTGGCCCCGGTCGAGTCTTGAACCGCCAGGTCTAGATCAAGCAGTTTATGGAGGGCGTCCTCAACTTCAAAATCGATATTCGCCTGCCACTCAGATTGCAACCAACTCTCTATTGCACTATCCAATAACGCAGCACCGTGTATGGTCTTTCGAGTCAGCAAAAAGTAGTAGGCCAAAATCGCCTCTTTGCATTCCTCCTCTTCGGCGTCATCCACCAATCGGTGGAATACACCTGCGTTGTTATCAAGATTCCTGAAATACAGGTTTTCCATTAGGCGCTGCATAAACCCGAGCTTACGAGTTTTGAATTTGGTCAACTGCCGCCAGATAAAACTGCCAAAGGCACCGGCAGCAACTAGTAGCGCCAACAAGGCTGCTTGATCCAGCTTTACCGGGTCAGAACTTAAGCCTACATAGAATCCGAGCAAGCTACCTAATAATAATAGAGAAGCGCCCATTTTCGTGGTGAGAACAATTCCACCCCCAATGATGGCCGGAACACCGAGTACCAACTTATCCACCAGCCTCATACCTAATCTGGTATTTGGAAATAGCATTTCGACATCGTCTTTGGGAACGTCTTGGAACAACTTTAGAATAGTGCTGTCGGGTCTGTTGAAGTCGTTCGGAGGTAATGACTTCGAAAAATGGATGTAAAGTACCACTCGATCGTAACTAATAAAACTGACATCGCGGGGAAACAGCCCCATAAATTTTGGCACCCGTTCACGCCTCTCCGTTTCGCCACGAGTGTAGAGGGCCACCTCTTCGAATTCGGTAAAATCGACTTGTAACTGGAGATTGAACAACGAGTTTTGCTCAAGAGCTAGTTCGAGCTCAGCCTCTCCAAGCTTGTCGTAGTTCGCATCATTCAGAAGTTCATCGAGCTTCGGTAACAAAGCTTCTTCTTCACCACCCGGAAAGACTAGCCGAGTATCACGACTAGGGTTGAGGGGTGCATATGCATCCTTCAACGCTTCTAGTTTTCGATGAAACTCAAAGTGGTAGATACTTTGTAGCAACTGAACGATGCGAAGGAAGGTTGATTTGTCAGAATCTTCAATCCCTCCATCCCGCAGACACATCTCGACAATGTCTTTTTTGCGAAATGGAATAAATCGAAGGGCCTGACGTTTTCGTTTTAACAACTTTAAAGCTCATCCGATATGACTAACGTAAACCATACCAGATTGATTAGGCGCAAGCGGAAGACAGGTATCCATTAATAGGATCAGATACGAGAAACCGGAAAGCTTACCGCTAGAAGTCGATAAAGCTACGAAGCTGTTCTGATCGAGCAGGATGGCGTAGCTTTCTCAGCGCCTTGGCTTCAATCTGCCGAATTCGCTCTCGAGTGACAGAGAACTGCCGACCGACTTCCTCCAGCGTATGGTCCGTATTCATATCAATACCAAACCGCATGCGGAGAACTTTCGCTTCTCGATCGGTGAGCGCTGTTAGGACACTAGTAGTCGTTTCTCGTAAACCCTCATCCGTTGCGTGATCCATCGGGGACTCTGCAGAGGCATCACTGACCAGGTTCCACATTGTGGAGTCATCGTCATCGCCAACAGGAGTCTCAAGGGAGATAGGCTGCTTGGCCACATCCAGAGCTTTCATGACCTTATCTTCAGGAAGGTCCATCTTCAAGCTCAGCTCTTCAATGTTCGGTGCTCGACCAAGCTCCTGAATCAGTTGGCGAGTCATTCGATTCAGCTTGTTTACAGTTTCCATCATATGCACAGGTACACGAATCGTTCGCGCGAGGTCAGATATCGAACGAGTAATCGCTTGACGAATCCACCATGTTGCATATGTAGAAAACTTAAAGCCGCGCCGATACTCGAATTTATCAACGGCTTTCATCAAACCAATATTGCCTTCTTGAATCAGATCGAGGAAATGCAATCCGCGATTAGTATATTTTTTGGCAATAGAGATCACGAGTCGCAAATTGGCCTCGATCATGTCCTTCTTAGCCGTGCGAGTTTTACCAACGGCAACAAACAGTCGCCGGTTGATATCTTTTATTTCACCAATATTCAGTCCAGTTCTCTGAGCGATCCGGCGAATGCTCTTTTGTCCGTGGCGAATAGACACTCGGTGATTTGTCAGCTTGTCCGCATAGGGCAGCTCGGCTGCAATCAGTTCATCGATCCACTCTACACGGTCTTCCTGTCCGACGAAGCCCTTAAGAAATTCATCTTTCGGCATATGACAACGCTCCACCATCAACTGGCGAATAGCTTTCTCTTGCAAACGAATTTGCGCCATATCGACTCGGACATATTCGAGTAGACCATCCAACTGGGCCGGGATAAGTTTCAAGGAAGAGAACACATCAGACAATTCTGCCTGGACGACAACTGTCTTCTTATGATTTCGTCCATCACTCGCAAGTAATTTTTGAAGCTTGGCATGACGCTTAACGATGAGCTTAAATCGCCGATTTGCTTCTACTTCATCTAGGCCCTTCTTCTCTTCGTTGTCTTCTTCCTGATAGTTACCGGAGGATTTTGCCTCTGCAACCTGAGACATGTCGGGAATACTGTCTTCGGGATCGAGATATCCGCTAATAATCAGCGCAAGAGATCCTTCTTCAAGCTCAGCCTCATAGGACGCAATAATCTTCTCTACAACACCAGGGTAGTGAGATAGTGTCGCCATCGATTCACGCATTCCATCCTCGATGCGCTTGGCAATGACAATTTCTCCTTCTCTGGTGAGGAGGGGTACCGTGCCCATTTCCCGCATATACATGCGAACCGGGTCCATCGTTTTACCCGCGAGGGAATCTGCTGCGGCTATTGCGGCAGCGTCAATATTGAGCTCTTCGCTATTGGTGTCTTTGAGATCATTGTTGTCCGGCGCCTGATCAACAATAGTGATATTCAAATCACCGAACATCTGCACGATATTTTCGAAAGCATCACTTTCAGTAATATTCGCAGGCAGCACTTCGGTCAATTGATCAAAAGTGAGGTAACCCTGTTCTTTGCCACGATCCAGCAACGCTTTGATCCGCGTTTCATCGCTTTCTTCAGATTCTTCGTCAAGGTGTTCTGTCAGGGTGGCAAGGGCATCCAGTTCAGGGCTGGATTCATCAAGAGAATCGTCCTCCAGAATGGATTCGAAATCTCCTTCACGGGTTGTCGTCATAATGCTGCTCCAACATGTTGCTTATTGCAGGATAGGATTGGGCGGAATTCGAAAACTAGACCTCCTTTGATGAAAACCCTTGATTCATTAATCAACCTTAAAGGCCTTCGCCCTAAAAACTTAGGTTAACCCTCTAGATGTTCGAATACTAATTTCAGCCGCTGGCTAACTGCGGATGCCATTGAAGCAAAGACGGAGAAAGGATCACATGATCACATTCACAGAATTAATAGTAAAAAATCAACTACTTTCATTATCGTAACGAGTTTGCATATTGTCCATAACTATTTCAATAAAAAGGAAAATCCCCGTCCAGTGGTGCCGGAATTACCAACGCTGGTCGAAATTCGCGTCAGTCTCACTGTTAGAAATCTTTTATTTGTGAATTCAGGAGCTTACAGTGAGTTTGTAAAAGTCAACCGAGAAGCAGTGTAGGATTCTCCATTTTTGATTCCTTTCCATCTGGATTTTTTCAGCGTATATTGAACTCCTCGCTAGCTAAGCTGTATGTATATACAGTATTCTCCTCGGCAGGAAGGATGCGCGTACAGCTTGGCTAGCCGAGACCAACCCTTCAATTTCTGGCGCTAGCCAGCCAGTTCGTTTTCAACAATTGACACATCCTCTGTAAACTATCTGTGTATACAATCTCTGTATACAATCTCTGCATAAGCACTGCACAAAAACGACTAATCCAGTAGTTATACGTCACCACCTGTCATATCAGTTCAGCGCTATTCTGAAACGCCATAACAAAATCTTAGGGTTCGTTGATGATCGATTGCCAATCAACGCTGGAATCAGCAAAAACTAAAAAGTGCGGATTCAGAACATTCTCTTTTGCGTTGTAGTCGAGCGGCTCAAAACTCAAGTTAACAACCTGGCCTCCCGCTGCAACCACCAGGGCCTGAGCCGCGCCAGTATCCCACTCTGAGGTGGGCGCAAATCGCGGGTACAGATCTGCTTTTCCCTCGGCGATTAAACAGAACTTCAGAGAACTACCAACACTTTCCGTGGCTACTTCAAAACGAGATTCCAAGCTCTTCATCAATGATTGAAGGGTATCGCCTCCATGTCGGCGACTGGCAACAACTGTGACTCCGTTGTTGGTCACAGGGCGAACCTGTATCCGCTCAGACTTTCCAGCTTCGATTCTCCAGGCTTCACCAGCCTCAACATCGCCTAAGTAGAGTTTGTCTTGTACCGGCACGTAAACAGCACCGAGAATGGGTTTATGCGCGTCAATCAGAGCTATGTTGACGGTGAACTCGCCATTTCGGTTAATGAACTCTTTGGTACCATCTAGTGGGTCGACCAGAAAATAGCGGTCCCAGCTTGATCGCTCGGCGAACGAAATGTGGTCCGATTCCTCTGAAAGTACCGGGATGTCAGGCGCCAGATCTTGTAATGCAGCAACGATAATCCGATGCGCCGCGAGATCAGCAGCGGTCAAAGGTGAGTCGTCCGCCTTCGACTGAACATCAAAGTCTACTCGCTCGTAGACTTCCAAAATTGCTGCACCCGCTTCAATGGCAATTTTCGCCATACCGCTTAAAAGTTCGTCGCTATTCATCCCAAAACACCCAAAAGTGACTTAATTGAACATTCCATTAAATATTCAGTTTTAAGAATTTCTATATCTATTTTAATATCAACACCTTATGACTCTTACCGTACCGCTAAATGTTACAAGTGATTAGCTAACCCCTCGAACGTGAATACGTAAAAATAGCAAAACCAGGTAAATCCGTGCAAATCGGTAATGCTAATAGCGAAACTCACCAAGCTGGAAGCAGTTGACCAATCCGTTCTGGATGCCGATCATAGCAGCAAAGGACGGGGTAGGACCTATGACCAAAGTGAGACTGGATAAGTGGCTCTGGGCTGCGCGATTTTTTAAGACCAGAGCCAAGGCCAAGGAGGCGATCGATGGCGGCAAAGTCCATATTGACGGCAATCGAGGCCGACCCAGCAAAGAACTCAAGCTCGAACAGGTGATTCAACTTCGGCAGGGCTGGGACGAAAAAATTGTGGTGGTAAAGGCACTCTCTGATGTGAGGCGAGGCGCGCCAGATGCTGCACTGCTTTATGAGGAAACCGCAGCGAGCATCGAAAAAAGACTCCAGGTAGCAGAACAACGAAAAGCTGCAGGTAACCATGTGAACTCAGACGGCAGACCCAGCAAAAAAGGCCGCCGACAAATTCACCGATTTAAGGAACAAAACCCCAACTAGCGAGGTTGACCCTTTTCGGTGCGACGCATCTCATCTCTTCATGGACTAGCGTTTGTTTGGCATACTCCCTCCTGAGGCTGTCTGCCCAGAGCATTCCGCCTGAGACAGGCCATTCGCAGCCAATATTTATCGGATAACTAACATGACAGACCAGGACGACAACCACTTTGGCGACCACATTTCTGCGTTTCAATCGTCAGAACTGACCTTTAAGCGAGGTATAGAACGCGAAGGCCTAAGAGTAGACACTCACGGCAATCTGTCGCGTAAACCACATCCAGAAGCTTTCGGATCCAAACTCTGCCACCCAACCATCACCACAGACTTCTCCGAGGGTCAGCTCGAACTCATTACACCGGCCTCTACAGACATTAACGACACTTTTGGCTTGATGGAACGTATCCACAGCTTCGTCACCCAAAATATGGGTGACGAGACGCTTTGGGCTGCAAGTATGCCCTGCGTCCTGCAAGGAGATACGACAATTCCCTTGGCCTATTATGGTGATTCCAATCTCGGCAAGTTAAAGACAACCTATCGCAATGGTCTCGGAAATCGCTACGGCAGGTCGATGCAGACGATCTGCGCAGTCCACTATAATTTCTCATTTCCGACTGCACTTTGGCAAACTCTGGCTAATATCGAAGGAGAAAAAAATAACCAGGAATACCAAACTCGTCGCTACTTCGATTTAATGCGAAATTTTCGACGCTTTTCCTGGCTGCCCCTTTACCTATTTGGCGCATCGCCCGCAGTTTGTAATAGCTTTGTTCAGGGTCGAGAGCACGGCCTCGAAGCTTTTGATGAAGGCACACTACATTTGCCCTATGCCACATCATTGCGGAGCGGAAGCCTCGGTTATCAAAGCGATGCACAATCTAACGCCATCAACATTTGCTACAACAATCTGGATAACTACGTCTCCAATCTAGCCCGAGCCGTCAGAACGCCCTATCAGGCGTACGGAGATCTAGGCATCAAACGAGATGGTGAGTATTTACAACTTAACGATTGCGTCATTCAGTCAGAGGCTGAGTTCTACTCCACTATTCGCGCTAAGCGAGTTCCCGCCAGTGGCGAAAACTTCTTGGCGTGTTTGAAAAAGGATGGGGTCGAATATATCGAAGTCCGCCTGATGGATCTTGACCCCTTCGAGCCTCTCGGCGTGAGTCAATCCACTGTCAGGTTTCTAGATAACTTTCTTCTTTACTGCCTGCTAAGTCCAAGTCCTGCCCACGATGACCAACTTTGCACCGAAGTTAAAACAAACCTCACTACCGCTGTTCACGAAGGCAGACGCCCTGACGTCAATCTGGCCGACGGTGGCGAACCCAGAGGCCTAAGGGACTGGGCTTCGAGCATACTTAGCAGCATGGGTGCTCTTGCCGACCATTTGGATCAAACCCACGGCATAAACGAACACAGGAAAAGTCTAGCTGCTCAGCAAGCGAAGATAGATGACAGTAGCAAAACCCCCAGCGCTCGCATTCTGCAAGCGATGCAGGATGAATCAATTCCATTTTTCCGTTTTGCGATGAACCAGTCACTGGCACATAAAAAGCAACATTTAGCCGTGGCTCTCTCAGACAACGATATGGCCGAATTCAACAACCAGGCCCTGAACTCCATTCAAGCACAACACCAAATTGAGGCAGACAACAGTGGAAACTTCGATGACTATCTCGCCAAAATAATGGCTGCTTACGACCCACTTATCGAGAAATGAACCACCTTGGCCATCTGTTCCTGGCGAGATCGGAACGCCGTTTGATGGCAGGGGCTTTTTTAGGGGATTTTGTCAAAGGTACATTGAAAGGAGAGCGACCTGCGGTGGTCGAAACAGGTATCAAGTTTCACCGCTCGGTTGATGCCTTCGTCGACTCACACCCCACGCAGAGAAGGTCTATCGATCGGTTTGGGTCCGAATTTCGACGCTATGGCGGCATCATTTGTGATGTGGTTTACGATCACTTTCTTGCTGAGCATTGGGCAACCTTCAACGATCAAGAATTTCTGGCCTTTTGCGAAGATGCCTATCAGTCAATCCTTGACGAGCATCTCAGTCTGGGTACCAAAGCTACCAGGACAATTATGCGAATGAAGGAGTTTCGCAGTCTCGAAAGTTACCGCACAGAACAATACATCTCACGGTCCTTGACCCATATAGGTCAGAGACTAAAGAGAGACAATCCCTTGCATCGCGCATTTGGGGAATTTGCCGCTCACCGAAAGGAACTTGAAGCGGATTTTTTTGACTTTATGCCAGCAACGGACCGTTTCGCCAAGGATTGGTTGCTCGCTAACGCTAGACAACCACCGGGCTAAACAACTCGAGCGACTAGTAACAGGCGTTTCATGGTTTTTTGCAAATTCTAGAACGATGACTATCCACGCTGCTTTCCTTCATAATAGACCCCTTTCTCGCTATGTAGTCAGCTCAATGGCTTTACCCAATTCACGCTTCATTTTCCTTGCCGTATTTCTCGGCTGCACTTTCATGATGGCAATTGCGCTGTATATGGAGCACGCCATGGTGCTCGAACCCTGCCCACTTTGTATTCTGCAGCGGGTGATGGTGATTGCCGTTGCGGTTATCGCGCTGATTGCGGTAGTCCACGGTCCGAATGAGGCTGGCATCAAAGTCTACGGAGGGCTCAGCATTCTAACTGCAGCCATTGGCGGGGCCATCTCAATTCGCCAGCTCTGGTTACAGAGCCTTCCTGAAGATGAAATCCCAGCCTGTGGAGCCAGTTTGGACTACCTTTTGGATGTGTTTCCCCTCACAGAAGTATTAACAATGGTATTAAGCGGCGACGGCACCTGCGCAGAAGTCGTCTGGAAACTGTTTGGTATTAGCATTCCTGGCTGGACTTTGATTGGCTTTGTCGGTCTGATAGCTATCGGTATTTTTCAGGTGTCGCGACCACGACGTTCAGTTAGAACATCCAGCTAGGGTTGACCACTCATTCGATCGAGTTGGGTTTTTCTATCGTCGACGGTCTGCTGCAGATTGTTGACGGTATCCATCATGTCTTCAACCTTGTCGCTAGACACAGTCGTTAATCCTGGTGGAATATTGAATCCCCCACCATCGAACTAGACCGATTCCCCCTGCGCCTCATCCCGTGGCCCGTGGCTGATTTGAAAACTGCCAGACACCATTTTCATCCTGTCATTTGGACCATTGACAAAAAACAGTCCTACAGAGGCGGCGATCAAGACAAGTACCATGGCTTTAATAGGCATGACAGCTCCAATAGTGCATTCAAATGAGTGTAGAGCTTCCGAAACTTCTGTACAGCATTTGGTACAATCCGGCTCCTCAGGGAAATCATCTTTATGCTGTCATTCAATCAGGTATCTTTAAGGCGAGGCGCGAATCTTTTATTTTCGGACGCCAGCTTTATCCTGCACCGAGACAGCAAAGTTGGACTGATTGGCGCTAACGGCGCAGGCAAGTCTAGTTTGTTTAAGATGATTATGGGCCAGCTGGATACCGACAACGGCTCGGTTGAATACCCCGATAGTCTGCGCATCGCTTACTTAAGTCAGGAAATCCCCGCCAGCGATGAAACTGCCCGTGATTATGTTCTGGGTGGAGACGCCGAGTGGTGCGACATCCAGACAAGGCTCGCGGAGGCGGAGAAAAACGAAAATTACAGCCGCCTCGCGAGCCTTCACGAACAACTCGATAGCATCGATGGCTACACCACAGTTTCTCGCGCCGAGCAGCTTATGGCAGGCCTGGGTTTTCAGACCGAAGAATTTGACCGGACCCTGAAGTCCTTCTCCGGTGGGTGGCGTATTCGCCTGAACCTGGCTCGCACCCTGATCACTCGCTCCGACATGCTTTTGCTTGATGAGCCGACCAATCACCTGGATCTGGACACGATAGTCTGGTTGGTCGCATTTTTGAAACACTATCAAGGTTCACTATTATTGATCTCCCATGACCGAGAGTTTCTTGATGAAACGGTCAATCATATTGCCTACTTGAGTCACCAAACCATTGAATTGTTTACCGGTAACTACACCCAGTTTGAGATCATAAAAGCAGCCCGACTAGCGGAACAACAAAGTAACTTTGTTAAGCAGCAACGCGAAATCAAACATATGCAAGATTTTGTGCGCCGATTTCGTGCCCAGGCGACAAAAGCCAAGCAGGCCCAGAGTAGAATAAAGGCGTTGGGCAGAATGGAGCTGATTGCGCCAGCCCATATCGATTCGCCTTTTTCCTTTCAAATCCCCGGCGCCGATAAGACCTCTGATCCACTGTTAACGCTCGACCAGGCTGATCTGGGATATGCCACGCCTATTCTCACAAGCGTTCGTTTTAATCTTCATCCGGGTGACAGGATTGGCCTGCTAGGTCACAACGGCGCGGGCAAAACCACTTTGATGAAAACCCTTCTGGGAGAACTCCCTTTGCTCAAAGGACACCGCCAAGAAGGCGCCAACTTGGCTGTCGGCTATTTCTCTCAGCACCAGGTTGATGATCTATCAATGCATGATACTGCCTATCAACACTTGCTGCGGCTCGACTTAAAAATCTCTGAGCAGGCGGCACGGAACTTTCTTGGTGGATTCGATTTTCAGGGCGACAAGGTATTTCAGCCTGTGCGACTATTTTCTGGCGGCGAGAAAGCTCGCTTGGCTCTAGCTCTGGTCGCCTGGCAAAAGCCCAATTTACTCTTGATGGATGAACCCACCAACCACCTCGACATGGATATGCGGCAAGCACTAACGGTGGCTTTGCAGGATTTCGACGGGGCTATTTTGCTCATCTCCCATGACCGACATCTTCTCACCAATAGCGTAGATGATTTCTATTTGGTGCATGACGGCTCTGTGACGGAATTTGAAGGCGATCTGGACGACTATCGAAAATTCCTGCTTGGAGGTACCGAGGACTCAAGTAAAACCCCGAATGTTGAAGTGAAAGCTAAATCGAGCGGCGCGAAACAGAAGCAGGATCAGAAGGCCGTGCGGCAAATCAAGACACAGGTTCGCAATCTTGAAGCGAGACTGACACGCCTAAACGGCAAGCTTAAGGAAATTGAAGTTGCCCTGGCTGATTCAGGGAACTACGAGGCTGACAAAGCGGACAATCTTCAGGACCTGCTCCGCGGTCAGCACAGCTTGAGTGAAGAGATTTCGGCCGCTGAAGAAGAATGGCTGACACTTTCAGAACAGCTAGAAGAAGCCTAGCCAGCGGAAGTATCAACACCACGGACGAGCGCACCATTTGCACTCCACTGGATCGAGAATTTCGCCGCTCCTTCTCTGGGTCATAGTTTTGGTCAGAGTTTCAGTCAAAGTTGCCGTATAATCGGCAATCTTGATATTGACGGCCAACCTTTATGCGGACCTTTCCTTACACGCGAATGCGGCGAATGCGGCGCGACGATTTTTCTCGACGCCTGATGCGAGAAAACGAACTGACAGCCAGCGACCTGATATACCCAGTATTTGTCATTGAAGGCGAGAATAAGACCGAGGCTGTGTCCAGCATGCCCGGCGTCTCGCGAATGACTATTGACCTGCTCGTGGAAGAAGCCAAAAAGATTCATGACCTCGGCATCCCAATGATGGCGCTTTTCCCTGTCACCCCTTTGGAGAAAAAAACCGAGGATGGCCGCGAGAGCTACAATCCCGACGGTCTGGCACCTCGCACGGTAGCAGCCCTAAAACAGGCGGTCCCCGACCTTGGCATCATGACGGATGTCGCACTCGATCCTTACACTAGCCACGGTCAGGACGGCATTCTCGACTCAACCGGTTACGTCATGAATGACATTTCTGTTGAGGCGCTCAAACTACAGGCAGTGGTACAGGCAGAAGCAGGGGTCGACGTCGTTGCTCCATCGGACATGATGGATGGCCGAATTGCCGCCATACGGGAAGCATTAGAAGATAAAAACTTCGTCAACACACGTATCCTCGCATATTCCGCTAAATACGCTTCCGCTTACTACGGCCCCTTTCGTGATGCCGTTGGCTCCGCAAGTAACCTCGGTTCTGGCAACAAAAAAACCTACCAGATGGACCCTGCCAACAGCGATGAAGCCATCCACGAGGTGGCCCTGGATCTCGAAGAGGGGGCAGACATGGTGATGGTTAAGCCCGGCATGCCCTATTTGGACATCGTGCGGCGGGTTAAAGACGAGTTTAAGGTCCCAACTTTCGTCTACCAGGTGAGTGGCGAATATGCGATGCACCAGGCTGCCATTCAAAACGGCTGGCTGTCTGAAGATGTGATATTGGAATCACTCCTCGCCATGAAACGCGCTGGAGCCGATGGCATCCTGACCTATTACGCAAAAACCGTTGCTGAAAAACTAAAAGCCCCATAAGTTTTTTACCCCTCAGCAGATATTCTGTTGAGAAAATTCAGAGCGGGGCTTAGGATAAGCCCTTCTAGTTCAACCAAATCCCCAGGAGCCAATTGCCGATGTCCGACATTAGTCATGTCACCGATGATAGTTTTGAAAACGAAGTCTTAAAATCCGATGTACCTGTCCTAGTCGATTATTGGGCCGAATGGTGTGGACCCTGCAAAGTGATCGCGCCTGTCCTAGAAGAAATCGCAGCTGAATATGCCGGCAAGATGAAGATATGCAAATTGGATATCGATTCCAACGAGAGTACGCCCCCTAAGTATGGCATTCGCGGTATACCAACCCTGATGCTGTTTAAAAACGGCGCCGTTGAAGCGACTAAAGTAGGAGCACTTTCGAAGTCTCAACTCACTGCATTTCTCGACAGCAATATCTAAGAACTCCGAAAAAGGGGGTTTCGATTAACCCCCTGTTTGGAACTAAGTCTTGACAAGTGCCGTGAAAACAGCCATTTTTTACTCCGTCAAAGACATTAACCACTGGACTCAGGGCCACAAAGCGCTATAGTTCAGCTTAACGATCTAGTCACACCCGCTCAAATATTCAAAACTTAAGTTCAATCTCGACCTGATCGGTTGCCTGAGCTTGTTGTAGCGGTAATGCTAGAAAACTCGGAGCACACAGCGCTTCTCTTAATACTAAAAACAAGTCGCGACACTAAATTAGGTCACGATGCACAAACCCTCAAAAATCTACCAACCTAATTCCGCTCTTATCGAGCAAAAACCAACTACTAGCTACTTCGACACCACTTATGAATTTAACTGACTTAAAAACCAAACCTATTCCCGAACTCCTTGAGATTGCCCGCGAAATGGGTATGGATAACCTCGGACGTTCACGCAAACAAGAGATTATCGCAAACGTATTGCGTAAACATGCGAAGGGCGGCGAAGCCATCTTTGGTGATGGCACTTTAGAAATTTTGCAGGACGGGTTCGGCTTTTTGCGCTCTCCGGATAGCTCATACCTTGCTGGACCAGACGATATTTATGTTTCTCCAAGCCAGATCCGCCGTTTTAACCTGCGAACCGGTGACACAGTTTCAGGCAAGATCAGACCGCCGAAAGACAGTGAGCGTTACTTTGCACTGCTCAAAGTCGACCAGATCAATTTCACCGATCCGGGCGAATCAAAAAATAAAATTCTATTTGAAAACCTTACGCCGCTATTCCCTGATAAACCTCTGACCCTCGAAGCCGGCAACGGCAGTACTGAGGATCTCACTGCGCGAATTATCGACCTGACATCGCCCATCGGCAAAGGTCAGCGCGGGCTTATTGTTTCTCCGCCGAAGGCCGGTAAGACACTTATTCTGCAGAACATTGCGCAATCCATTATGCGTAACAATCCTGAATGCCATTTGATTGTTCTACTGATCGACGAACGCCCGGAAGAAGTGACTGAGATGCAGCGATCTGTTCGCGGCGAAGTGGTTGCCAGTACATTTGATGAACCGCCTTCTCGTCACGTACAAGTCAGTGAAATGGTGATTGAGAAAGCGAAACGATTGGTTGAACACAAAACCGATGTCATTATCCTTCTCGACTCGATTACGCGACTTGCACGAGCTTACAACACAGTGATTCCGTCTTCGGGCAAGGTTTTGACCGGTGGTGTTGACGCCCATGCACTGGAACGCCCAAAGCGCTTTTTTGGGGCGGCTCGAAACATTGAAGAAGGCGGCAGCTTGACGATTATTGCTACCTGTTTGGTCGACACCGGATCGAAAATGGACGAGGTGATCTACGAAGAATTTAAAGGCACAGGTAATTGTGAAATTCACCTGGAACGAAAGATCGCAGAAAAACGCGTTTACCCTGCGATCAATATTCGACGCTCCGGTACCCGTAGAGAAGATCTGTTGATGTCTGAAGAAGAGCTTCAGAAAGTCTGGATCCTTCGCAAGATCATCCACGAAATGGACGACCTGGCCGCAATCGAGTTCATGCTGGATCGCATGAAGAAAACCAAGACCAACGAGGAATTTTTCTCCTCAATGAAGCGCAGCTAGAGACACTTGGCCGTCCTTAATTGCCGAATCGCATCTATCTCGTATCTTAATCACGATACGAGACAGGTGCTGCTGGACACCGGTGGCAATATCGTTTTTCATGCTGGGCAATACTTAGAAGTTGTTGCTGAGCAAAAGCGCTTCCCTTTTTCAATCGCATCCGCTCCTGCCAACCAACAGCAGTTAGAGCTGCATATTAGACCTACCCCCAACTCTGAAGACTCAGACGTTTTTGAAGCCCTGCTTGATAGCAGCACTACGTTAACGATTGATGCCCCGAAGGGTAAATGTTTTATCGATACAGCGCCGGACAAGCCTATGCTTTTGTTAGCCGCCAGTACCGGTGTCACCCAAATGAAAAGCATCATTGAACACTTGTTGGACAAAGGCCTTACCCACCCGACCTACCTCTATTGGGGCGTCGTCAGCGACAAAGATCTATATCTGAAAGATTTATGTCAGAGCTGGTCAGCCAGAGATAGCCAGTTCCATTTTGTCCCTGTAGTTAGCGAACCTGAGACATCGCCAAATTGGAAAGGTAAAACCGGGCTAGTCGGAAATGCTGCCCTTGAAGATTTTGACGACCTGGCTGACCTTAACGTGATCGTTGGCGGCAGCCCGAATATGGTTTATGCAACGTTAGATATGTTTGTCGCAAGAGGTCTGCCAGAACCCAACATGATGAGCGATGTGTTCGATTACGCACCTCGGAGCTAGCACGACCCGGCGGTTCTCGCTTTAGGTAATCTACGAAAGCCAGTTGGTATTCAACTTTCAATTTTTGCCTTAAAATTGCCGATGTCGGCGTTAGAAATTCGCTAATCTATAAATGCCATATTCAAATATTCATTGCTCTTTTGATGATTACCTTGAAAGGCGTACAGATTGGCGAGCTGCCGACTAGCGCCACGATGGCCGCCATGTTCAATGGCTAATTCATAAGAAGTCATGGCTTCTGCTTTCATATCTTGGGCCTCATATAAAATACCGAGGCAAAATTCTAATGAGGCATCTACTGGGTGTAGCTTTTTCCAGCCCAAAGCCACCTTCAGACGCTTAGATAAAGATTCTTTGCCGAGCGCACCGTAGGCTTCTACAAGACTAGGCAGCCAGGACTTTTTGAGTACTCTGCGTAGTATCGCCTCTGCTTCCTTTTCATAATGCACGTGCTGACAAAGACTCAATAAGACCTCTACGTCGAACCGCACAGATTCCGATGCACCACGGTATACCGCCAGGCGTTTTTCATCGCTGCTGGTCATCGAATTCAGAGTTTCTAACACCAGCTGCTTTTCTAATGCGTTGTAAGCAGACTCGCTCATATGCTTTTTTAGCGTCGGCAATAGTTTTTCTAGGCTTGCCCATTTACTTAACGCAATAAGCGCATCTTTCTTCATAATAACGCTGCGCTGGTTTTCCGGTCCGTCGGCCAGGGCCTCAAGGCATGCTTGAAAATCACCACGGCCCATCGCCATCTCAGCACTGGTCATCGCTATTGCAGAATTGGCGGATGAATCCGCTTCTGTCGCGAGTCTCAGATACTTTTCTCGATCATCCGCTTTACCTGAGTCGTTTGCTGCCATCGCAAGATGCAGGTAATTCACCACAGGTTGAGGTTGATGTTTGATACCACTGGTCAAAAACCTTTCAGCCCGATTCGCATTTCCTTCTTGCAAGAGCAGCAAACCCTTGTTGGTATGTTCAATACTCTTGCCTAGCTGTCGCCCCTGACGCCAATCCTGAATACGCGCTGCAGTGCCAAAGATTGAACGACCAAACTTGTAGGTTAGCCATAACACGAATGATATCAACGCGATCGCGCCCAAAAGGACCCACAACCCAGTTTGTAAGGTGGCGCCGTCGTAACTAATCAGCACATACCCAGGGTCTTTCGCGGCCAGGGTACCGACAACACCCGCGATAACGACCACCAACAATAGTATAGCGAAACCTTTCTTCATGGCTTGCTTCGCTCCCCAATATCATGGAAGCGTGACATAAGCTCGCGTATTTCCCTCAGCGAACCGGAAACGTCGGGCAACTCCCGTTCGATGCCTGTCTGAGACAGGGTGGACAATGTTTCCCTAACATTTTTTGTGAGCGGTAGGTCAGCATCAAAGTATTGATCAAGCCAGGTGATCGCATCATTCAAACTTTGCTCGAAGATCGCCTGATTGCCCTTAAGCAAACCGAGCTGAGCCAGCTGAATTTTCAACAATAGATTTTGTTTTAAGAAGTATTCCTCCTGAGGCGGAAGGATCGGACGCACAATCTCTCCACCCGAACGATAGTCCACCATGTTTGTGATGCGCAGGAACCCGCGTTCAAGGAGCGTCAGCGCTTGGGTTGCAAAAGTCTGGTCAGGGGCTTCTGTAGCAGCACTCGGAGCCGCGCTTTCAAACTTAAGATGTTTTTGCTCAAGTGATTCAACCTGACCGGCAATTGCGCCGAGTCGCACGAATATTCCCTGTATGTCAGCATTCGAAACCGACTGCAGTGCAGCAATATCATTAGCAATGGCTTGCCGCAGGTCAAATGCTATGATGCCTTCGGCTTCCTTGACGATCTTGTCCGCAGATTCAAATAGCGCAATCGATCCAGCTACATCGTCTTCCATGACGATACTTTGATTGGCCAGACGAAGAAGATATTCAGCTTCGGCCAGCAACCAGTCTTCGGAGGAGGTTCCCAGTTGCTGTTTGAGCTCGGTCATTGCTGTTGCGACACGAGACTCTACTGCTGTGACACTTGAGTCAGTCGCGCTGGTTACGCTGAATAATTGAGCCACATCAGTTTGAACCACACCTAGTTGTTGATCTGAGGTTTTGAGTTGGTTTTGCAACCGTGTCATGTTGCCACTCAGAGATTCAATCTGTGAAGCGTAGATCGTTTCAGTGGTTTGCTCTTCTAGTTGCAGTTGCTCTTGCAGTTGCCACGCGGTGTAAGCCCCAAAACTGCCAACACCCAGAGCCACCAGACCGAGCAATACACCCAGTACACCGCTAACACTGCCGCTCTCGCCAGAGGACACAGGGGTTTTCCTCACATCCGACCCCGATTTAGGTGAGGACGGACTCGCAGCGGCAGGTGTAGTCTCGTTATTTTCGACAACCTGCCTTTCCAGACGTTCAAAAGCCTCGTTTAACTCCACATCTTTCTTATCTTCGCTATTGCTCACAGCACCTGCCTTTGCGTTTGTTGCAGTACCTTTAACATTGCATGGTCTTCCTGACTGTTTGCAAGTTCGACTTTAGCAAAGCCGAGATCGTTTGCCATAATTTGTAACCTGCTGGATGGAACAATTAGCCGATATTCGTCTAGTTCATTCCCGCAGAGGCTCTTGAAGTGGGCAATTGCTTCTCCCGAATACAACAAAACAATCGCCTTTTTGCTCTGTGGCAACTCGACTGCTGCGATGGGGTTGGGCAGTCTTCGGTAAACTTCGAGATAATTCACTATCGCACCCCTGGCCTCCAATCCTTGTCTCAAAGTTTCTCGGCCACCGACGCCTCGTACGATCAAACACTTTCGTGTCGACATTTCCTTGAGCTCCGCCATCGCTAACAAACCTTCTGATGAGGCTGTTTGCGGATACGTCACGTCAACCAGCGCCGAACTCAATGCCTCAGCTGTACCGGCACCGACAGCAAGCCAGCGGAGCGATAAGGGCCACTGAGGCCAATACCGTTCGAGCAAATTGAGGCCAAAACCCGCAGCATTCTTGGAGATAAAAAAGATGTCGTCGTACTGGTCGAGGCTAAGAACCACTTGTTTGGCCGTCTCAGTTAATGACAGAGGCTCTGTTCTCAATAGTGGTAGGCTTTTGATGTCGGATTCGCTAATCGCGATGCCAGTCTCGAGGATCTGAAACCGAAGTTGCTCGTTTTGCTCCTTGCTCCGGGTCAGCAGAATTACCATGAATTAACCTTTGCTCGTCAACTGGTCCGCACCCTGGTCAAGCAATTGTTGAGTGACCTTTTTCGCCATTACGATCGCATCCTGACGCACAGCTTGTGCTTGAACACGAATATGTTTCTGCTCCGTGCCCACGTATGTTTGCAGCGCAATATTGCCGCCCTCTAGGGTTGCAAATGCGGCGATCGGAAGATCACAACTGGCACCGAGGCCAATAGACACTTCACGCTCACAGCTAACACAATCGAAGCTGTCGATGTGGTTGATGGCACGCAGAAGGTCTAATGTTAGTTGGTCATCGAGTCTTGCCTCAATACCTACAGCGCCTTGACCTGCTGCGGGAATAGAATCTACCGGGTCAATGGCTTCTGTAATGCGGTCACCTAGACCCAACCTTTTTAAACCCGCTACTGCCAGGATGATGGCGTCAAAATCACCATCATCGAGTTTTCTCAGACGGGTTTCAACATTGCCCCGAACATCCAGATAAGCAAGATCTGGACGCTGTTCTTTGAGTTGCAATCGGCGCCTCATACTGGATGAACCAAGCCGAGCTCCAGCAGGCAATTCCGAGAAGGATGCGGCGCTGTTGCTAATAAAGGCATCACGAGGATCTTCACGCTCACAAATTGCCGCAATACCCAGCCCTTCAGGAAACCCTGATGGCACATCCTTCATCGAATGAACTGCTATGTCCGCGCGGCCCTCAAGCAAGGCTACTTCAAGCTCTTTAACGAACACGCCCTTGCCCCCCAGCTTCGTTAGAGGCGAGCTCTTGTCGCGATCACCCTGGGTGGTCATACCGACAATTTCGACTTTAAGGTCAGGATGAGCGGATTCAAGTGCGCTTTTCACAAAGTTGGCTTGCCACATAGCGAGAGCACTTTCTCGAGTCGCGAGACGAAGAATTTGAGCCATAAACATTCACGCACGAAAAAGGCAGCATTATAGCTGCCTTTCCAAGATTAAGCGCTTTGAGCCTGGGACGATCAGATTCTTTACAAGCTCTGAACCAGTCGGCGAAGGCCAGAAACATGCCTTCGGCTGACATCCAATCTCTCCTCAGCACCACGCATCTTCACGCTGTAATGGCCCATTGGGTCTCTTTCTAAACCTTCGAGGTGGTCAGTCATGACCAGTGCATTACGATGAATCCTGACGACTTTATCGCCGAACTCATTCTCTAGATCCCGAAGGGTATCATCGATCAATACTTCTCCGTTTTCGTGGCGGACAGTGACGTACTTATGGTCGGCTTGAAAAAAGCAAACGTCCGTTAGCGGGATGAGCTCAATTCCTCGCCTGGTTTTGGCGCTAATGTGGGTTCTGACTCGAGCAGTGGCGGTATCTTCTTCTGCTCCCAGCGTTTGGGCCTGGATCTTGTTCACCCGGCCAATCTTGGAAAGAGTGTCCATTAGGGCGTCACGGCGAACCGGTTTGAGCAGATAACCTGCTGCATTGACATCAAAGGCTTCAATCGCATGTTCGCCAAAAGCTGTGCAGAACACGACCGCGGGGGGTGATTGCAGCTCCGCTAATGCTTTGCCGGTGGCCATTCCATCTTTGCCTGGCATTCGAATATCGAGCAGAACAATATCCGGCTCAAAATCTAATGTTTTTTGTATCGCCTCGTCACCACAACCGGCTTCACCCACCACGTCATAGTTATCTAGCGTACCCACCATTCTCACCAGACGTTCCCTGGCTAACTTCTCATCATCAACTACTAACACTCTCATGGTCAAAACCTCGCTCGTCATCGCCAATGCTTGGGAGTCGACAACCCTCCATGACATAACAAACTACGCTCTTTTCGCTACAAAACTGCGACGTACTGCACACTATTGAACAGAAGCTCACAGCAATTTGTTGAGAATGTGAACCACGTCACGTTTCCATAGACTTCTTTAGGGGGTAGCTGACAGTTGTGTGAAAAGTAGTGTCATCTCGTGAGGTAATCAGTCGAGCTTGCTCACCGTAAATTGCTTGCAGTCGATGGCGAATATTATCAATTGCCATTCGATTGCCCTGATCATGGGCGTAGGTGTCCGGGGGGAGTGGGTTGGTGATATGAATCACGAGCTGACTATTTTCGGTCAGAATCCGCACCAAAACAGTGCCGCCTTCAGGAATTGGCTGAATACCGTGGTAGATCGCGTTCTCCAGCAACGGCTGAAGGGTGAGCAGCGGGATGGTGACCTTAGATTCATCCACTTCGACCTGCCAATCCACTTCCAAACGCTCATCCAAGCGTAGGCTTTCAATATGGACATACTTTTCACAAAGAGATAACTCCTCACTTAAGGGTACCGGCTTATCGCTGGAGTCATTCAGCGAAGCTCTGAACAGAACCGACAAGTCTTCTACCACTTCCTCCGCGGTTTCAGGATCTACGCTAATCAAACTCGCTATAATGTTCATCGAATTGAACAAAAAGTGCGGCCGTATGCGGGATTGAAGGGCCTGAATTCTTGAATTGAGCTCTGCCTGTTCCTGTCTTCGTAGCTGATGTTGTAGGTAAAAATAGCGAAACGCGATGCCTGACATCACAGCAGCGATGATCAGATTACGCCCAACACCACCAATGGTGGCATAGGTCCACTCATAGGGCTCGATACTTAACAGCCACTCAGCGAGCAAGCTGAAGATGAGCGTCAGAGAGAGAATCAACCCATAGGCGCAAGCTGTTGCCGCGGCAATCGACATATCGCGAAGAATCGGCCGAACATTACAAAGCACTGCGGCCGAAACCAACACAATCCACTGAACGAAGATCGACGTGAGACCAAGTTTCGCCCAATTAAAGTCGACTAACTTAGAGTTGCCCAGCACCAGAACGAATACCAGTAATTGGGTCACTAGCACCAAAAACAAAATACTTTGAGCCTGGCAAATGTCTGGAAGGAAAAAGTCCTCGTCTGTTTGTTCTTCTCGTTGTTGGGACAATCAACCGCTCCAGCAGTTAGCATAGCAGCTAGTATAGCTTCATGCTGCTATACTGCGCGCGCCAAAACACTTGAAGCGGTATACAAGAATCATGAGCAAGAACGACGACAAGAAACTCTGGGATGGACGTTTCACGGAAGCAACTGACGCCTTTGTGGAGACATTTACCGCCTCTATTAGCTTCGATGTTGCGTTGGCTCGCTATGATATTGAGGGCTCTATCGCTCACGCCACGATGTTAGAAGCCGTCGGTGTTTTGAACTCTAACGAGTTGGGTCAGATTATCGATGGTCTACGATTCATTCTGGCCAAGATTGAAGCCGGCGAGTTTGAATGGTCTGTAAGCCTCGAGGATGTTCATATGAATGTCGAAAAGGCGCTCACCGATTCGATCGGTGAAGTCGGAAAAAAATTGCACACCGGGCGCTCTCGAAACGATCAGGT
>JBLHQQ010000002.1:0-43025 GCA_047625245.1 Candidatus Azotimanducaceae bacterium | reverse complement strand
TCGGCGTGGGCCTCATACATCCTTACCTCGAACACTAATCGGCAGCCACAAAGTCAGTAGTCAATCGGATATGCAAGCCTATATCGCGAAGCTAAATCAAGTTGACCGGTATCTTGGGCAATACCTGACCCGGGCTAAAAAGTCGGCTGCGCAAGGTATTAGAGCGCCGCACTTTGACTACAGATTAGCATCAAGCCAAAGCAGGAAAGTCATTAGCGGCGCGCCTTTTACCCATGGCAGCGATGCAGCATTGTGGACCGATGCTAACCAGAAAATCGATAGGCTTGTGGAATCCAAAACCATCTCTAAAGACGCAGCGAATCAATATCGGGCGAAGGTTCGGACGGCGTTGCTGACTGTGGTTTTGCCTGCTTACGAGAAGGTCATCACATGGCTAGACACTGATATCAAGAACGTCGCTGCCGATGCCACGGGCGTTGGATCTCTTCCAGACGGTGAGGCGTATTATCAAGTAGCGCTGAATCAGAATACGACTCTGGCGATGAGCGCTGCTGAAATTCACAAAATTGGCCTGACTGAGGTCGCGAGATTACATAAAGAAATGCGTACGATTAAGGAGACGGTCGGTTTTGATGGTGATCTCAAATCTTTCTTTTCCTATGTCCGAGACAACGATGAGTTTTACTTGCCGAGCACCGGTAGTGGTCGAGAGGAATACCTTGCGCGGGCGCGACAATACCTGACGGCGATGCAATTGAGGTTGCCAGAATACTTTGGCGTTTTGCCGAAAATGGCATTAGAAGTAAAACGCGTCGAATCCTACCGAGAACAACCGGGCGGCTCAGCCCATTATGTACGTGGGTCAACCGATGGTTCTAGACCCGGTGTGTTCTATGCACACCTCGTCGATATGCGCGCAGCAGCAGTTTATCGCCTTGAAAATCTTGCTTACCATGAAGGGCTGCCTGGCCATCACATGCAGATCGCCATTCAACAAGAGTTAACGGGACTACCGAAATTCCGCAGTCACCATGGCTACACCGCCTTTAGCGAGGGATGGGGGTTGTACAGTGAATACCTGGGTAAAGAGATGGGGTTCTACAACAGCCCCTATAACGATTTTGGTCGGCTGTCTGGTGAACTCTGGCGTTCCATTCGCCTAGTGGTAGATACCGGGATCCATAGTAAGGGTTGGTCGCAAAAAAGGGCGACGCAATATGCTTTGGATAACTCTCCATTCCCGGCAGTAAAAGCCAAAGCTGAAATTCGTCGATACTTCAATAACCCAGGTCAAGCTGTCGCCTACAAGATTGGTATGCTTAAAATTATGGAATTGCGCCGCTTTGCTGAGAAGGAAATGGGCGACAAGTTTGATATCCGCGGCTTCCACGACACAGTGATTGGTGCGGGACCGCTGCCTTTGAAAGTACTTGAGCGGCGAATGAAAGAATGGGTTGAAGCGGAGCGCTTGGCGCTAAATCTATGAAGGGGCACTAGCACCTGCACGTTTTTACGCATAGCAGAACATCAACAAACCCGTCCAACCGCAGTATTTTTCAGCTGGTTTGGATGGTTTCACCAGCCATTTAAATTTTGCTCTGCTTGCGAATGGCTCATTACCAAGTAATGCTTCGGTGAGATGTGTGCCCATGAAGAGTACAATGAAGCCTATGCGTTCAAAATTAATTCTGCCAATTGTCATCATTGCGAGCAGCACCCTGGCTGCTCTGTGGATGTATATGCAGAAAGACCCACCGCAAACGGTTGATACAAAGCCACCCACGATGCTCGTGGATGTCATGCGCGCCCATACTGCCAGTGCAACCATTACGGTGACCGCCCAGGGTAGTGTGACGCCTAGAACCGAGACGACACTGATATCTGAAGTGTCTGGGTTGATCACCGAAGTATCCCCTGCATTTGTCGCAGGCGGGTTCTTCAGCAAAGGTGACGTGCTGGTCCGAATCGATGACCGTAACTATCGAGCAGAAGTCAAACGTGCTCAAGCGTCGGTCAGAGCAGCTGAGACAAACGTCACCCGCGAAGCCGGACTGGCAGACTATGCCAAGGAAGATTGGGAGCGTGCACAATCGGTATTGAAATCCAGTAAAGCGGCTTCCGATCTAGCAATGCGCAAACCACAACTAGCCGAAGCATTTGCCGACCTTGATTTCGCAAAAGCAGATCTTGAGAGGCGTGAGGGTGATCTTGATCGAACGGTTATTAGGGCACCTTATGATGGGCTGGTGCGAGAAAAGCGCGCTGATATTGGTCAGTTTGTGAATGGAGGCTCAGCCCTCGCCGTCACTTTTGCAGTCGATATTGCCGAAATAAGATTGCCACTGCCCGATCGTGAATTGCCTTACCTTAATCTGGATGAGAACGAACTGGCGGAGGGTCGGGGACCGCGAGTGACATTGTCTGCAAACCTAGGCGGACAACTTCATCGCTGGCAAGGTCGGATTGTTCGAACAGAAGGGGTGTTCGATGAGCGAAGTCGGGTTCTCTATCTCGTTGCGCAGATTGAAGATCCCTACAATCGACTTTCCACAAAGTGGGAACATTCCCTTCGTATCGGGACATTTGTTGAAGCCGCTATCGAAGGTGAACAAATGGATAATGTGATTCGACTGCCACGGACGTCACTTCGCAGGGGTAATACAATCTGGACGGTGTCAGACCACGACACGTTAGAGCCTGTAACCGTCGATGTAGCCCGTGCCGATGAACAAACGGTATTGATTCGATCCGGACTGAAATCGGGTGCGCTCATTTGTCTCACTGTGCCTGATAATCCGCTGCCGGGCACCCCGGTTCGTTATCAAGAATCCAACGATACAACTATGGGGGTGAACCTTGGAACGGATTGATCCATCTCTTGATCCATCTCTCGATCCAAACAAGGGCATCATCTCCTGGTTCGCAAGGAACCATATCGCCGCCAACCTGATGATGTTTGTGATTATCCTCACTGGGTTTTTCTCTGCATCGACCATTCGCACTCAAATCATCCCGGATGTTCAGCTAGACGTGATCAGCATCGATGTTGCTTTCCCTGGGGCTGCGCCTGGCGAGGTGGAATCCGGTGTTGTGACCCGAATCGAAGAGGCTGTGAGAGATATCGAGGGCATTGCCGATATGCGTTCATTCTCGAATCCATCTTCCGGCAGAGTGCGGTTGGATGTTGAAACCAGCTACGAGGCGCTGGCCATTATGGATGAAGTGAAAATGGCGGTTGACCGAATTTCCAACTTCCCAGAGTCCATCGAAAAGCCTGTTATCTATCGGAGACAGCCTCAGCCGCGTGCTATTAACGTGCAGATCTTTGGCGATCTAGATGAAACCACAATGAAGGATCTAGCATCGACCATTCAAGATGAAATCCTTTCTCTGCCCAGTGTGACCAAAGCCGATATCCAGGGAGCACGACCTTACGAGATCAGCATTGAGCTGGAAGAATCGCGACTGCGGCAGTATGGGCTGGACCTTAATGATGTAGCGCAGGCTGTACGACGATCCTCTCTGGATTTGCCAGCTGGTTCTATTCGCTCTGATTCTGGTGACATCTTATTGCGGGCCGAGGGGCAGGCATATCGAAAGGCCGATTTTGAGAAAATTGTCCTGATTTCAGAAATGGATGGGACACGTCTGACCCTTGGAGATATCGCGATAGTCACCGATGGGTTTGCTGAGGTTCGGTTTTATTCAATGTTTAATGGCAAACCGAGCATAGGGATTTCAATTTATGCAATCGGCGAGCAAAACCAGATCGATATTTCGAATGAGGTCACAGACTATGTTGAAAAGAGAAGCCAGACCCTCCCGCGAGGCATCTCGATAGAGTCATGGGGTAACAGCACTGCATTCCTTTCTGAAGCCATCAACATCATGGTCTCTAACATGGTCATGGGGGTGCTGCTGGTGTTGCTTGTGCTTGGAATCTTCCTGCGCTTGCAACTGGCTTTCTGGGTGATGCTGGGTATGCCGATTGCATTTCTCGGTGCCTTTGCAGTATTACCGTTGGTAGATGGATCTCTAAACTTATTGAGTCTTTTCGGCTTTATCCTGGTGCTTGGTATCGTCGTGGACGATGCCATTATCATTGGCGAGAGTGTGCAGACCGCCAGTGATCGTGAGGGCCACTCGCTGGACACAGTGATTCGTGGTGCGAAGCGTGTTGCAATGCCTGCAACGTTTGGGGTGTTGACTACCGTTGTCACCTTTATACCCTTACTGACGGTAGAGGGGGGGTTTGGGGCGATGCCGGCGGCCATTGGCTCCGTGGTTATCCTGTGTCTGCTATTTTCCATCCTTGAATCAAAGTTGATTCTTCCTGCTCATCTGGCAAGCATGAAGCCGCTGCCGCCCAACGATGATTCGCCTTTGCGACGGTTCCAGAGTAGATTCTCTGTCGGCTTGAAAAATTTTGTAGAGCAGAAATATCGACCGCTGCTGGTTAAGTCGATCAAGGCGCGTTACACCACCTTATCTGTCTTTATTGGAATGTTGATATTGGCGGTTGGTTTTGTCATGGGTCCATATGTCAAGACCGTTTTCTTTCCGAATATGTCTTCCGATTATATTATGGCGCAGCTCGAAATGGTCGATGGCACGTCGCCGGCTCAGGTCGTTAAGGTAGTCGAACGTCTGAATGACTCGTTGCTTGAACTCGATGATGAACAAGCCGACGACGATAAGTTCCTGAAAAACATGGCGGCTTATGTCTTTAGCAACAGTGGCAATGTTGTCGCTGAATTAAAATCAATCGATTCACTTTCACAAACCCCAGAACAGATTGCGACAAACTGGCGAAAACGTGTAGGCGAAATCTCGGGCGTTAAAACCATTCAGATTACTGGCGCACAAAAATCACATGGTTATGACAAGGATGTAAATTTCAAACTGGTTTCGCCAAACATCGAGGAGTTAGAAGCTGCAGCCGAACTACTGCATCAACATCTTAGGAGCTACGACGGTGTCTACGATATTGAGAATTCCAACACCGGCAGCATTCCCGAGATAAATTTGAAAATTAAGCCTTCCGCTGAAGCATTGGGATTAGCACTGACTGATCTGGCAAGCCAGGTTCGATCGGCGTTTTATGGTGTCGAAGCTCAGAGACTTCAACGCGGACGTGAAGAAGTAAAGGTCATGGTGCGCTATCCGCGCGACGAACGTGAATCTTTGGGTAACCTCGAATCCATGTACATCAGGACCGCCGACGGTGACGAGGTGCCTTTTAGTGCGGTTGCCGATCTTGAAACACGGCTTTCACCCTCAACTATTCGCCGTAGCTGGGGTAAACGCACGATTGTTATCTCGGCGGATATCAATCGTTCGATCACGCAGCCCGGTAAGATCGTAACTGATGTTACAGCGGGTGATTTCTCGAAGCAGCTTGCGCAATTACACCCCGGTGTTCGAATCGAGCTGGGCGGTGCTAGCCAGGAAGAAGAAGAATTGGTCCAGCGCATGATACTCGCCTTCGCGTTGGCACTCTTTGGCATCTATGCATTGATGGCCATCCCGTTAAAATCCTATGGGCAACCGCTCATCATCATGGGTGTGATTCCATTTGGGATGATTGGCGCACTGATCGGTCACATTGTCGTTGGCATTCCTTTCAGCGCGTTATCCGTCTACGGCATTGTTGCCCTGGCGGGTGTGGTGGTGAACGACAGTATTATTTTGGTCGATTTTGTTAACAAGTCCGTCGCCGCCGGAATGGACATTGTGGAGGCCGCAATCAAAGCGGGAACGGAACGCTTCCGTGCCATTATGTTAACTTCACTCACAACCTTTTTTGGTCTACTGCCGATCCTGACAGAAACGAGCCTTTCTGCTCAATTAGTAATCCCTATGGCGGTTTCACTAGGCTTTGGCATCTTATTTGCGACGCTGATCACACTCATTCTGATCCCGTGCCTTTATGTAATTCTCCATGACATCAAGTTAACGCAGAAGGGTCTGATGAGAGGTGTTGCGGAATCTGGCGCCGGCTAGTGTTGAGGGGCTTTCGTAAGAAGTTTATTGGTGAACGACCGGTTCTGCGGCAGTGTCTTGGCTGCGGGAGTCAGTTGACGATCCTCTTGAGTTATGACACCTACTGGCCTGCGACCACATCCATGGGTTGCAGAGATTTCCGATAAGAAGACAGGGTTACTCCTAATCCAACACCAGCAGCTACAGATATAACCTTTTGCGTTGGCATTGGCTGTGGTCGGATCGTGAAATTAATGAATAACATGGTGTTGTTTCAAAACGTCATCGCGATTTCAGAAGCTTTGGTTACTGCTGAACGTTCTAGGTTATCGAAGGAAATATTCGCGACGTTGGTGAGAAGTTTGCTAGAGCGAGCAAAGCCAGTTTCTGGAAAGTGTATTTTCCGGTGTTGATGAAACTAGTCGAAGACCCAAGTGCAAAACAATAGGCAGTACAAATGAGTGAATTAGAATTTGATGTCATTGTAATTGGTGCAGGTAATGCGGCATTTTGCGCAGCGTTAAGCGCGCAAGAAGGCGATGTAAAAGTGTTGATGTTGGAATGTGCGCCAGAAGAATTGAATGGCGGTAATTCCAGGTTTACAGCTGGAGCCATCCGTTTTGCCTATGATGGCGTTGAAGACTTGCTGGAAGTAATGCCGGATCTCTCTGAAGAAGAAATTTCGACAACTGATTTTGGTGTTTACTCCGAAGATCAATTTTTTGATGACATGTTCCGCGTGACTGAATATAGAACTGACCCTGATCTTTGCGAATTGTTGGTTAAAAAGAGTTTCTCGACCATCAAATGGATGCGCGAGAAAGGTGTGCGGTTTGTCCCTATCTATGGTCGGCAAGCGTTTAAGATTGATGGCAAGTTTAAATTTTGGGGTGGACTAACAGTTGAAGCTGTCGGTGGCGGTCCGGGTCTGGTGGACACATTTACTACTATAGCGAAATCACAAGGCATCGAAATCTGGTATCAATCACGCGCATTGGCACTCTTGGTTGCAGACAACAAAGTTGCTGGTGTGAAGGTGAATAAAGGCGGAGAAGTCATTAGCATTGAGGCAAAGTCCGTTGTTATCGCTTCCGGTGGTTTTCAATCCAGTGCTGAAAAGAGAACACGCTACCTAGGGCCTTCATGGGATTTGGCAAAAGTAAGAGGTACCGCTTTTAACACAGGTGGCGGCATTGATATGGCGTTAGACATTGGCGCCAGCTCGGCAGGCAATTGGTCGGGCTGTCACGCGGTGGGTTGGGACCGTAATGCGCCAGAATATGGCGATCTAGCAGTGGGAGACGGTTTTCAAAAGCATTCTTATCCCTTTGGCATCATGGTCAATGCAGAGGGTGAGAGGTTTGTTGATGAAGGTGCGGATTTTAGAAACTATACCTACGCAAAATATGGTCGTGTGATTCTCAATCAGCCTGGCAACTTTGCCTGGCAGATCTTTGATTCGAAAGTGACGCATTTACTTCGTGACGAATATCGAATCAAAAAGGTAACAAAAGTGAAAGCCGATAGTCTTGAGGAGCTTGCCACCAAGCTAGAAGGGGTCGATGCAGCAAGGTTTTTAGAGAACGTCGCGACATATAATGCCTCTATTAATGTTGACGTTCCATTCAACCCAAATGTGAAAGATGGTCGAAAAACTACAGGTCTAGACATACCCAAATCCAACTGGGCTAACCTAATTGATGAGGGGCCGTTTGAAGCTTATGCCATTACTTGTGGGATTACGTTTACCTTTGGTGGGCTTCGGATTGATAGGACCGCCGCCGTTCAAAGCACGGATTTGACCAGTATTGCTGGATTGTTCGCTGCCGGGGAAGCAGTAGGTGGTATTTTTTATCACAACTACCCTGGAGGTACGGGACTCATGAACGGAGCGGTGTTTGGTAAAATAGCTGGGGCATCAGCGGCTAAATACTCGGCAGATTCGATGCGAAAACGGCTCTAGGTTCGTCAATGAAAAACAAGCAAGCACTTGCCCGATTAGCCGCTTAATTGTGCTGTTCATTGGTGAGGTTTTTAGTTCAACACTAGTTTAGATCGCTGGCGAGCGTGAACCATCGATGTTTGTGCCGGACCACGTCGCACTCTTTGCTTCGCCCCTGACTGCATTCCTCAGTTCCCAATTTAGCAGGTTGTTCAAACTGCGTGAGCGCTTGATGCATCAGAGAAGGAAAATCTATGTGCTGTGGGGATTCGTCACACTCATTTCCTGACCAATCGAGGTCGAGCAGCTTTCGTTTGTGGTGACGGTGGTGCCAGATACCGGTCTTTTCAGAGACTTCATAGTCGGGGAGCAGTTTAAAGCCTTTTTCGGCGATGACGGCTACCGCATCGAGGATGTATTCTATCTCGGCGTTCGAGGTAAAATAATTCAAGCTGAAGCGCGTCCAGCCAGGTCTGAAGATACTGAAACCCTGTTGCACAAGCTGGCTGATTTCGCGACTCGTGTCGGAATCAAGGTCGAGTAGTTTGTGGCCGTAGGGTCCAGCGCAGGAACATCCTCCACGTGCCTGTATGCCAAATAGATCGTTCAACAGTGCGGTGATAAACCCATAGTGGAGGTATCGAGACCCTGCTCGAATCCGGAAGGATAGAATGGGCAACCTCGGTAGATCCTCGCTGCCAAGGAGTTCGACATTGGGTATTGCGGCAAGTCGTTTGATGGCGTGGCGAGCGTGCTCCACTTCAATTTCACGTATCCGTTCTGTACCTACGTCGTTCTGCAGTTTGAACACCATCCCAGCTCGGATGGCCTCGACAATGGCCGGTGTACCACCTTCTTCCCGTGATTCAACGTCATTGGAATAGACGTGTTCGTCAATGCTGACGTACTGCACTGTGCCACCGCCGACAGTCACCGGGACATCGTTACGAAACAGGTTTTCCTTTGCGATCAACAGTCCGGGTGTTCCGGGGCCACCGGGGAACTTGTGCGGCGAGACGAATGCTGCATCAATATTGGCCATGTCAATTTGTAGGTATGGGGCGGCTGCGGCATAGTCCCAGAAGGAAAGTGCGTCGCCCTGGCGAAGGATCAATGCAACGGCGTCGACATCCGTGAGCAACCCGGTGACGTTAGAAGCTGCAGAGAAGCTGCCTATTTTCATTGATCGCGCTTGATAGTGGCTGAGCTGAAGTTTCAGCGCCTGAAGGTCGATGGCGCCATCGGCAGTCGTTGGAATCACGACCAGATCAACATCGATCTCGCGCCAGGGTAACTCGTTTGAGTGATGTTCGTAGGGTCCGATAAAGACGACCGGTCTGTCCGAGGCGTCTTCGGCCCGCCTGATGTCTAGAAGGTCGATGATCTTGTTAATCGCGGAGGTTGCGCCTGAGCCACAGAAAATCACCTTGTCTTGTTCAGTGCCATTGACACATTGGCGAATAATTTGTCGGGCCTGTTCGCGGTAATGATTGGTTTGTGCCCCGGTTAACGAGCTTTCACTGTGTGTATTGGCGTAGTAAGGAAGCACCTGATCGCGGATAAAGTCTTCAATAAACCCTAAGCTTCGGCCCGACGCTGTGTAGTCTGCGTAAATGAGGGGTTTTTCACCAAAGGGGGTCTTGATTGATGTGTGAGCACCTATTACAGACTTGGCAACTTGCTGTATGAGATCCATGGGCGGGTCCGGTTGGGTAGACGGAAATAATATTCGATAAGTCTTGGGAAAAGGTCTCAAAATTACTATGCAATTCCTGGTTACAATGGGAAATATTCCCAACCTATCTGAATCCTGCCGTAGTACCATTTTGCACAACGATTAACGAGAACAAGATTTATGAGTCATTTATTACTGGACAAAAAAAACCACATAGCCACGATCACCTTTAACCGGCCAGAAAAGCGCAACGCCTACAGCCCCGAGATGGCCGTTAAACTCACGGAGTATTTGAGAGACTGTGATCGTGATCCGGATGTCCGCGCCGTTATCATTACGGGTGCGGGTGACGCCTTCTGCGTCGGGCTAGACATGAACGACGTTAAACAGCGTGGTGAGGAGCCTGGTTCACCTGATACAGGTGGCCACCCAACCCAGCGAGTGCTTAGAACTTATCCTTTTCAAATATCGAAGCCCGTCATCTGCGCCATCAATGGTTCTGCCGGTGGTTTTGGCGCGGCTTATCCGCTGACCTGCGACATACGAATTGCAGCTGAAGACGCCAACATCGCCTTTTCCTTTGTGAAGTGGGGGCTGATTCCTGAAATGGGTGCAACCTGGACCTTGCCCCGTTTGATTGGTATTGAGAAGGCTGCTCACTTGATGCTGACTGGCCGAAAAATTACCGGTGCTGAGGCTGCAGAAATGGGCCTGGTATTACGTGCCGTACCTCGCGACCAGGTATTGGATGAAGCGGTTGCGCTTGCGACGGAGATATCAGAAGGCTCATCGCCTTCCGCCGTGTCACTTGTGAAGCAGATGACCTGGGGCCGAATGATGGATGAAGGTGAGCTCTATCGGGCCATCTATGAAGATGATGATGCAATTGCCTGGGCGTTCACAGGCCCTGATTCATCGGAAGGCAATGCCGCGTTCCTAGAAAAACGTTCGGCAAACTGGGCAGAAGTGGACCCGGACCAGTTGCCAAAGTTCGGCCGAAGAAATGCTAATCCCTTTGGCTTGGGCTAACTTAAAATTAGAGGGGCAGTGCGGTTGTGTACTTGATGCGTTCCATCGCAATGGCGCTCGAGACATCTGAGAGCGGTGCGACTTTGATAATCTGCTTATAAACACGATCAAAGTCTGCGATATCTTTTGCCACAACTTTCAATAGGTAATCGATATCGCCGCTCAGTCTGTGAAATTCGAGCACTTCTGGAATGTTGGCGACACCCCGCGAGAACTGCTTGAGCCATTTCTCATTGTGCTCGCTGGTCTTAACCGAGACGAAGATGGTGAGGTCCAGCCCCATGGCTTCCTGGTCGAGAATTGCCACTTTTTCTCGGATAACGCGTTCTGTCAGCAGGTTGATTCTTCGCCAGGTTGCGTTGATAGACAGGCTCACTTGTTCGCCAATTTCTGCAATAGGTGTATCGGCGCGAGCCTGTAGTATTCGAAGGATTTGTTTGTCTTTGGTATCCATAGCTTCGAGCAGTCGAGAGTTATTGGGAGTATTTCACAATATTTTGTCAATAATGAGATATTTTGCGAATACTTTCGGTATCAGGCCATCTCATTGCTGATATGTCGAGGTGATGCTGTTTGTCAGTTATACCAGCGCCGCGCTTTCAATCAGACAATCTCACTGACATTGAACACGCACAATTTAGATCACCTGACTGTTACCGACAAACGTTCAAGTCCACGAAAGAAAGGTGAGTCCGACCCATTCCAGCCTCGCAAGGGACATACCCAGGCAGAGATAAATGCCGTGGCCAAAACTGACGTGCTCAAATACCTCTCGGTCAAATAGTTGATCCATCATCACCATAGCTTGCATTCCAGCTTGCATCGTCCAGGAATAGGCTTTTGAAATGGCAGTTGAGATGGGTGTTCTCCTTTATCAGTCAAGGATGACGCCCAAGTAAAATATCAGACTTAATATGGCTTTGTTAGTCGACTAAGTAGAAGCGGGTTCCGCAAATCAGCACCTGATCGTCTGAGACATAACAGCCACGCTGCTTTGCCTCATTCAGTATCGCGGCCCGGTCCGCGACTCGAATATGCAGTCCAGTGAGACCAGGTCCGCGATCGTCACCCAAAGTAACGAAACGTAATGTCACATTGTGTAGCGGCACAACTATGCTCTCTGCTTCGATAGCGCATTCTGAGCCGACTATGTGCGCCCATTTGTCAGCAAGTGAGGCAGGGTCATCTGCTTGCAACTCAACGCCGACGATATCAATGGTGACATCCTGCTTGACCTTGCCTTCCCAGCCAAGACCACCGACGGGCATCCAGTAGCCATCAAAGTCATTGTACTGGTCTGACTCAAGTTCAAGGAATGCAGCTTCAAGATCCCGTGGGTGTAACTGCGTTAGATGCCAATCATCTCGCTCGGTTTCATGAGCAATCCGCACGCCACTATCGAGGGCTCGCTGTCTTGCGGCAAGCTGTGTCTCTCTGCTGTCGGCTTGTGTAATCACCATGTAGCCACCATCACCGCGGCGACGTTCCAAATACCGACCAGCTGCAGTTGCGTCCTCTATTGGCGCGACCACCTCGAGGAAGTTTCGACCGATTGGCATCAGGGCATTCTCGAGTCCGAATGCGGCGACACCATCATCGACATAACAGACATTAATTCCGAGGATGGCCGTCAGATCTTCAATGACGGGCTTGAGTTGTTCAGCTACAAGGCAGATCTGGCGTAATTGAATAGATAGTTGAGTGCTCATAGGCTTAATCCTCCAGCTTGGAAAAATTAGCAGCACGCTTTTCTACAAACGATGCAACGCCTTCCTTAAAGTCGTCGCGCGCCAGACTCTCATCCATCCAGCGAGTAGACTCTGTCATCGCCTCTCCTAACTCACGATTCAAATGTTTGTAGACCTGACGCTTCATCATCATGATGGAAGACGGCGCAGACGTCTTGGCTATGTCGCGCAAATATTGCTGAGCCTCACTGCAACAGTTGCCGGCTTCGCAGAGCCGATTGGCGTAGCCCATACGGAAGGCTTCTTCTCCATCAATTCGCCGTGAGCTCCAATACATGTCGAGGGCATTGGCAGGGCCGACAATGCGCGGCAACATCCAACTGGTACCGTGCTCGGCGATTAATCCTCGAGGGCCAAAAGAGGTGACCAGTTTGGCTGTGCGATCCATAAAACGCATATCGCAGAATGTTGCGTAACTGAAGCCGAGGCCAGCAGCTGCGCCATTGATGGCGGCAATCAACGGCTTGCGCAGCCCAAGAAAATAAGTCGGTGAGCCATGGTAGTTTGGATCGTCATCTGGATTACCGGGTTTAGCTTGCAGATGATCGAAGTTGGCCGTGGTGCGTTCACCTGCATCACTCATCGACCCCAGTGCATTCATATCCACGCCAGCGCAGAAACCGCGACCCGCTCCCGTTAGAACCGTGCCGATCACGTCGGGGTTTGTCTCCGATTGATCTAAAGCGTGGCGAATCTCTGCCTGGGTGAGGTCAGTCAGTGCGTTCAACTGGTCCGGCCGGTTCATTGTGATAGTGGCAACTGGACCATCGACAACATATTGAATTTCCTGATACTCCGACATATTTACTCTCCTCGTTTTTCCCTATTATAGGTACAGGCTACTGCTGTGAGGCATACCTTGTCGAGAGATTCGAATCTGAAGCCTATTGATCCTTGTATGGACGTACTTGCGGATTCTAGGTCTTTGCTGATGCTGTGGCGAAGATCGGGTAAACGGACCTCTCGACATCTTTGATTACAATTTTTGCGGTGACCGCTAACTCTCGGAGCACGAATATTTGAATCTAGGGGTGATTAGGCGTCACTTTTATGGATTGAACTCATCGCACTGTGAATTTTCCGCAAATTCAAACCATACGGCGCTGGCTGACGTCATACACAGCAATATCCAAGTACTGGAACAGCTCTGTGAACTTATTGATCAAAATTGGCAGCCCGATTGTCATTCTCGCCCTTGGGTTTGGTGCCTTTTTTCTACTCGACCTTGCTAAACCAGAACCTGAAAAGAAAACTGAACCTCCCAGACCTCTAAGCGTTTACATCGAGCCGGCGGAGAGGAGAGATATCTCTTTGCGAGTGAAAACCGGTGGTGAGGTGCGTTCTCGTACCGCGGTAAATATTGTTTCTCAGGTCGCAGGGCGAATTGTTTCGGTTTCAGCAGAATTCACAGAGGGCGGAAATGTCACTCCAGGCGTCTCCTTTGTTGAAATTGACGATCGCGATTATCAATTGGCGTTGTCCTCGGCAGAAGCCAGTGTCGCGGAGGCTGAGGTAGGTGTTCAGGAAGCGGTAGCGCAAGCTGATGTCGCTCGAAAGCAGCTTCGGAATGCCAAGAACGCCTCACCCCTGGCGCTCAAACTGCCTCAGGTAGCCCAGGCCTATGCGAGACTGAAAGCTGCCCAGGCCATTCTGCAGCGAGCAGAACTGGATTTGGACCGCACGAAAATTGCTCTGCCTTTTACCGGTCGTATCTCTGAGAAGATGGTGGGCATTGGTCAGTATGTTGGTCCTGGAACAATGATCGGGCAGGCATTTGCAACGGATGTTGTTCAGATACGATTACCACTCACAGATACCCAACTTGCCTCGCTCGGTTTGCCAATTGGTTTTGTCGCGGTTGAGAGCAATAAGATACCGGTGGAACTGACCGCCGTGGTTGCCGGAAAAATACAGAGCTGGCAGGGCCATCTGACTCGGCTTGATGCATCGATTGATAGTACAACCCGGACTCTATTCGGCTTGGTTGAAGTCCAAGACCCCTACGGTACTAACTCATCCCAGCACGCGATGCCTCTGGCAGTTGGCCTTTATGTCAATGCGGAGATCTTTGGTCGCCAGATTTCGAACGCTACTGTGATTCCTCGGCAAGCGCTGCGCGCCGGTGATAACGTCTTTGTGCTGAACGATCAACAACGTCTAGAAATACGTAATGTCACGGTTGTGCATAGCACTGAAACTGAGGCCGTTATTGGCACAGGTGTGCAGCCCCACGAGCGGGTCATTATATCCTCCATTCGAAACCCAATTCCTGGTATGAACCTAACGCCTTTAACGGAAGTTCGAGAATCCGTCGCAACTCGAGGTGAAGTTTAATGGAACGCCTGATTAGCTGGTGGGCTCATAACGCCATTGCAGCTAACCTATTGATGTTTGGCATTCTATTGGCCGGTGTGTTGGGTTTTAACTCTATGGAAAGGGAAACTTTTCCAAGCTTTAAACCCTCCCAGGTTCAGGTTGAACTGGTTTGGCCGGGTGCCGCACCCCAGGAAGTTGAAGAACAAATTGTGGTTCGAATCGAGGAGGCCTTAAGTGGCCTTGACAATGTTTACCGGATTTATTCAACAGCGACAGAAGGCTACGGTCAATTGGATATTGTGACCTACCCGTCGGTTGATATGGAAGAGTTCCTGAATCAAGTCAAAGGCATTGTTGATGCTGTTAACGCTTTGCCTAGAGATATGGAGAATCCGCGAGTAAAACGCACGATCTATCGCCAGGAAATTTTCCGCGTTGCCGTTCATGGCAAAGACCTGGATGAGCGAACTCTGAAGAATCTATCGGAGGACATTCGAGATGAGGTGGCGGCACTCCCCTGGGTATCGATTGTCGATTTATTCGGCACCCGACGGGACGAGGTTACCGTTGAGGTCAGCGAAGATGCCTTAAGAAAATATAACCTGAGCTTCGCTGAAGTTGCGGGAGCTATTCGTAGTAGTTCAATCAACCTATCCACCGGCCGGATCAGAACCGAGACCGGAGACGTATTGTTGCGTGCGAGAAACCTCGCGAATTCTGAAGCGGAATTTAGTGCCATCGTGATTAAGCAAACTTCTGAAGGTGCCATTATTCGTGTTTCTGACGTAGCCATGGTAATTGATGGTTTCGAGGATGAAGAGATACTCGCAACCATGAACGGTGAGCCTGCTGTTTTAGTGCAAGTCATGTCCACGGATAATATGCAAATCGTGAAGACCAGTGATGCGATACGTGCTTGGATGGAGGAGAGACAAAAAACCCTACCAGCGGGTGTGAACTTATCGATTTGGTTCGATGAGGCTGATGCTTATAAATCGAGAATGAGTACCATCAGCAGTTCTGCCATCCTGGGCTTGGCTATGGTCTTTCTTGTGTTGTTTCTGTCCCTTCGTCCCAAGGTAGCCTTGTGGGTAACTGGAGGTATTGCAGTTGCTTTTATGGGGACCTTCGCAATATTGCCAGCAAATGATGTCTCTCTAAATATACTTTCCACCTTTGCGTTTCTGCTAGTGCTGGGGATTGTGGTGGATGATGCTATTGTCGTTGGCGAGAGTATTTACGACCATAGCCATAAGTTCCAAGGCTCGGACGCTGCAGTGAAAGGTGCTTATGCGGTATCGAAACCTGTGGTGTTTGCAGTACTGACGACAATGGTTGCTTTTGCGCCCTGGTTTTTTCTAACTGGCGAGGACGCCCAGGTTACCCGGCAGTTATCGATAGTGATTACCGCCGCCTTGATGATATCCCTGATTGAAGCGTTTCTGATTCTACCAGCACACCTACGTCACCTTGAACATCGAGAAAAACTTGGCCGCATCGCCCAGTGGCAGAAGAATATCGAGCAGAGCATTGTTCGGTTTGCGCAAATAAAATACCGAAGATGGGTAACCGTCGCTGTTGCTCATCGTTACATCACCTCCAGTGCGTTTATTGCGGTATTTATCGTGAGTGTCGGAGTATTTCAGCATGGCTGGGTAAAGTTCAATTTTATGCCAGAAGTTGAAGCAGAACTCATTTACCTTCAAGTCACGTTGCCGACTGGTACACCCTATAGCCGTGCTCTTGAGGTGCTTGATCAGTTACAGAAAGCAGAGCTTGCGCTGATAGCTGAAGTAGAAGGTCGAGCTGAAGCTCAAGGCGGAACTGGCAAGCTGATTGAAGGCTGGTACACCAGGTCCCGTCGGGATAGCGTTATCGCGATCGTAAAATTGGCGCCACCGGAAGTCAGAGACTTGTCAGCAAAAGAAGCTGCAGAGCGCCTCCGTGAGTTAGTTGGCGATGTGCCGGATGCAGATGAAATCGAAATTAACTATACGATGAACAACTCGACTCCCAGAGTGAGTTATGTGATTAAACATCGTGACATGGAGCTGTTGCAGGTCGCAGCAACGGAGCTTAAGTCTAAACTTCATCAGTATGAGGGTACCTACTATGTTCGCGATAATATGCGGGGCGAAACCTTTGAGTTGCATATGCAACTTTTGCCAGGTGCAGAGAAGCTCGGCATCGATTTAGCAACGGTCAGCCAACAGGTTCGTCAAGCCTATTATGGTGAAGAAGTTCAGCGACTGCCGAGAGAAAACGGCGATGTGAAGGTCATGGTACGATATCCAAAGTCGTCTCGTTACAACATGGAAAGTCTGAATGACTTTATGGTTCGTGCTGGAGATGGACGGCAAATTCCGTTGATGTCGATCGTCGATGTGGAACTCGTTGCGGGCGTTCAGCGCATCCAACGTCGAGATGGTGAACGTATGGTTCGCGTCACTGCCGATGTGGTGGGTGACTTTATGAGTGACATCAATACGGACGTTGTTGACAACTTCTTGCCAACCTTAGAAGAACGATATCCAGGCATCATCATTGGTCACAGCGGTCAAGCTCTAGCGGAAGAATTATTTTTTGAAGAGCTTTTCTCTCTTTATGCGGTTGCGTTATTCGTGATGTACGCATTGATTGCAGTGGCTTTTCGATCCTACTTTCTGCCACTACTGGTTATGACGGCCATACCTTTCGGTTTTATGGGTGCAGTTTATGGTCATCTAGCTTTTGGCGTTTCGATGGCGTTATTTTCTTTCTTCGGCATTGGTGCGGCAGCGGGAGTTGTGGTCAACGATAACCTGGTTCTGGTGGACTACATCGAACGACTACGCAAAGAAGGCGTAGCGGCAACTGAAGCCGTTGTGGATGCTTCCGTGGCTCGATTCCGGCCTATTCTACTGACCACTGTCACGACCTTTGTTGGCCTAATCCCGATTATGCTCGAGCGGTCGACCGATGCTCAGTTCTTAAAGCCAGCGGTTCTCTCTCTAGCATTTGGTGTGTTGTTCGCCTTGTTTGTCACGCTAGTGCTGGTACCTTCACTGTATTGTGTGGGAGAGGATATGCGTCGAAGCTTCTTGGCTTTGCCGAGAATTCAGAGGTCGCTGGGCTTGCGTAAAACAGCTTGATTTAGGGCTATTCAGATGAGGAATCCAGCTTGAATCGAGCTGGGTTCCTGTCACACTCCACCCCTTGAATTATTAGCCTAAATAAAAAATAAGGGGAATGTATGCGGACTGTTAAACAACTCTTTGATCTAACCGGCAAGGTTGCATTGTGTACTGCTTCATCTAAAGGGATGGGCCTGGCGATGGCTGAGGCGCTAGCTGAACAGGGCGCAAAGGTCGTGGTTTCAAGTCGTAAACAGGATGCATGCGATGTTGTCGCGGCGAGCATCAACGAACAATTCGGTGAAGGTGTTGCAACTGCGATTGCTTGCAACATCGGTTACAAAGAACAGCTTCAAGAGCTAGTCGATCAAACCCACGAAAAGGTTGGTAAAATCGACATTCTGGTAAGCAATGGCGGCGTCAATCCCTTTTACGGCCCTATGTCAGAAATCCCAGATGCAGCTTTTGACAAGATCATGAACAGCAACGTACGGTCGAATCATTGGCTTTGCCAGATGGTACTGCCGGATATGATAGCGGCTGGAAAAGGTTCCATTATGATCACGGCATCAACCGGCGCACTCGGTGCTTCGGACACGCTTGGTACATACAATATATCCAAACTTGCAGATATTGCTCTGGTCAGAAACCTTGCGCTGGAAAATGGGCCCCACGGGATTCGTGTTAATGCGATCTGCCCCGGTGTCATCAAAACGGATTTTGCTCGAGCACTTTGGGATAACCCTGAAGGCGAAGCACGAGCAGCGGAAATGGTTCCTCTACGAAAGTTTGGTGAAGCCGATGACCTGAAAGGTCTGGCGGTTTATCTAGCTTCCGATGCCAGTGGACACATGACTGGTCAGGCACTAGTTGTCTGTGGCGGCTCAAATATGTGGAGCTAATATGCAGGGGTAAGGGACTTGAAAAGCTCGCTGTTGCCACCACATTATGTCGTAATCAGGCTTTGATACCAAACTCAGGATCGTGACTACATGACAAGAATCTTTCTCTTCATCGTGACCAATATGGCGGTCATTGCGTTGATCAGTATCGTCTTCCAGATACTGGGACTTGAGGGTATTCTGGCAACGAACGGTGTTGATCTTAATCTAACCGCGCTCCTTGTGATGTCACTCGTCATTGGCTTCGGCGGCGCCTTTATCTCTTTGGCTCTGTCCAAGTGGTTAGCCAAGCGGTCCATGAAGGTGCGGATTATTGAGCAAGCGGGGAACGCAAAAGAGCGTTGGTTGTTGCAAGTGGTGGGACGTCAGGCTAAGCAAGCGGGTATCGACATGCCCGAAGTCGGTATATTTCCTTCGAATTCCATCAATGCCTTTGCCACGGGCATGCGGCGTAATGCTGCATTAGTGGCGGTCAGTTCAGGCTTGTTAGCGGCCATGAGCGAAGATGAAGCGGAAGCAGTGCTGGGTCATGAAATCAGTCATGTGGCAAGTGGCGATATGGTGACGATGGGGTTGCTGCAGGGTGTTGTAAATACCTTTGTGATCTTCCTGTCACGGGTGATTGGCTTCTTTGTCGATCGTGTCATTCTTAAGAATGACCGAGGGTTAGGCATTGGATACTTTATCTCTTCCATTGTTGCGCAAATATTCCTCTCAATTTTTGCTTCTATGATTGTCATGTGGTTCTCACGTTATAGAGAATTTCGTGCTGATGAAGGTGGCGCTCGGCTGGCGGGTAAGGACAAAATGATTGCTGCGCTACGGCGGCTGCAGAGTAATCAAGAAGCTGAGATGCCTGGAGAACTGATGGCCTTTGGCATTGCATCGGAACCACCAAAATGGTCGAAGCTGATGATGAGTCATCCACCCTTAAGCGAACGGATTGAAGCATTAGAGGCGAGCTAGCGAGCAGTCTCTCTTTCCCAATCGAGCTTGCTTAATACCTGTTGAGTGGCGCCTTTTGTCGAGGTGGGGCTTTGCGCTTCTGCAGATGGGCCAGTAAACTCGGCGCCATGCACGGTATTCGCGATTATCTGCTGGCTAAACCTGAGGCCTGGGAAGACTTTGCCTTTAAACCTGATGTTTCGGTGTTCAAAGTTCAGAACAAAATGTTTGCCACCTTGGCTCGTTCCGGAGGCACCGGTGCCCCATGGTGAATTGGAGCGCATGACTGATCATTCCTATGGGTTAGTGGTCAAAAGTATGACGCGCAAAGCTCGGCCACAACTAAAATTATACTTCACCACTGATCAGCTCTACGGGAGCCCCTAATCGAATTTGTAGCCACTATTACCAAAGGCATTGAAGACCTTCTCGTCAATGAACTGCAGTCCCTCGACATTGAGGCAAAGCCGATCAAGGCTGGGGTCCGTTTTGTCGGAGATCTCGAAACCGCCTATCGTGTTTGTTTGTGGTCGCGCCTGGCGAACCGCGTACTACTCAATCTTGGGACCTTCCCCGTTGACAGCGATGATCAGCTTTATGATGTCGTTAGAACGATTGACTGGTCGAAACATTTAGATCTCGAGCACACTTTTAAGGTATCGGCTTCGGTCTCTCGGTCCAATGTCACTCACAGTCACTATGCCGCTCTGAAAGTTAAAGATGCGATTGTGGATCAGTTTCGCGATGCTACTGGGGATCGGCCCAATATCGCTGCGGATCAACCGGATCTGCAAATCAATGCGTATCTTGATCGCAACCAACTTGAGCTTGCGATTGACCTTTCCGGGAATAGTTTGCACCAGCGTGGCTATAGAACGCTTGGTGGTGTGGCAACATTAAAAGAAAACCTTGCAGCGGCACTTTTGTGTCGTGCCGGATGGCCAGAGTTGATGAAGCGGGACCACGCTTTCGTCGATTTTATGTGCGGCTCCGGGACTTTACCGATCGAAGCAGCGATGATGATTTGCGACATAGCGCCGGGAATCTATCGCGACTATTTTGGGTTTCTGGGGTGGAAGGGTCACAGCCCAGCAGTCTGGCAACGCCTTGTGTCAGAAGCCGAATATCGGCGTGAGCAGGGTATGAAGCAAACTGTCGTCATTCAGGGTTTTGACAATCATCGTCCTACTCTGGATAAAGCGATCCAACATGCAGAAAACGCCGGCTTAAGCTCAGTGGTGGAGTTTGCTTACCAAGATGTTTTTGATTTCAAATTGGACTTTCCCAAACAGGGGCTTGTATTGGTTAACGCGCCCTATGGCCTGCGTGTTGGAGATCAAGACTCGTTGCCAGAACTTTATGCTGCGATTGGTAGTGTGATGAAAAATCACTTTATGGGTTGGACGGCGGCCGTTTTTACCGATGATCTAGAGAAAGGTAAGGCATTACAACTTCGCGCCAAAAAGATTCATTCCTTCTTTAATGGCAATATTGAATGTAAATTACTAACAATTCCACTGAGCGACGATGCGGTCATCAAATCCTATCGATTGCCCCGGCTGTTACCCGAAGAGGAACTACCTGAAGCAGCTATCGGTTTGCACAACAGGCTTAAGAAGAACAAGCGTAAGTTGAACGGCTGGCTCAAGCAAAATGACGTCAGTTGTTACAGGCTCTACGATGCCGATCTGCCCGATTATGCAGCTGCGGTCGATGTTTATCAGACCGATGTCATCAGATTACATGTTCAAGAATACGAAGCACCAAAAACTATTGACGAAAGAAATGCGAAGCGTCGTCTGGGTGAGCTTCTCTCCGTTTTGAAAATCGAATTTGACCTATCCGCGGAACAAATTTATTTGAAGCAGCGGCGTCGGCAAAAAGGCCAATCGCAATACGAGAAGGTAGGCGCTGCCAACACCTTCTACGAGGTGCAAGAAGGCCCTTGCAAATTCCATGTAAACTTTGAAGACTATCTGGATACTGGATTGTTTCTTGATCATCGGCCTTTACGGAAATTGATACGAGAGCAGTCTAAAGATAAGCGTATACTGAACTTGTTCGCTTATACCGGCACAATTTCTGTTCATGCTGCGATTGGTGGTGCAAAAACCACAACTCTGGACATGTCGAATACCTATCTTGATTGGGCTAAAAGAAATTTTGAATTGAATGACATTGATTTGTCCGGCCATAGGTTCCTTCGTGAAGACTGTGTGGAATGGTTGAAACAGCCTTCGAGCGATCAATATGACCTGATCGTGCTTGACCCGCCCAGCTTCTCTAACTCCAAGAAAATGGAGGGCTTGCTAGATATTCAGCGCGATCACGTTGAGCTTATCCTGCAGTGCATCGAACTTCTTGCGCCAGATGGCACCTTGTATTTTTCAAGTAACCTGCGAGGGATTAAGCTGGACGAGAAGGCCTTGTCTCATCTCGAAGTAGTAGATCTCACCCATCAAACTGTGCCCATGGACTTTCAACAGCGAAAGCATGTGCATCGCTGTTGGCAAATCCGCATTAGCGATTAAAAATTTTGCAATTTGCCTGCCAGAAGGTGCATTCACAACCCAACTGAAGGTGTCGTTGTGTAACATTTCATCGGCAGCATCGAGCAACCCGCCACGCCAGTCTCGGCAAGGGCGATAATATTGTTAGCCGTTGTCTCGGGGTTATCAGAAAATCCATTTTCGAAATCAACGCTAACGAGAATGTCAGTAGCAGCTGCGATTGCACTGCAGTGCTGCAATTTTTCATCGCCGCATAGCCTGCGCTGGCATCATGTAGTTCTTTTAATGCTCCACATTTCTCAAGTTGACGCAACATTGATAACCTGACGAATTCAAATATGAACTCGGAAGGTTTTTTTGAAAGCCTTCCGGAAGAGTCAGAACCCCAGTCGGCAAAGCTCACCGGGGTTTTTTTATGCCCCGAAACAATAAGAAGGGGTTAAGTAATGTTTGATCTAGCTATATTTGCTCACCCAGCAAAGTAATTTTCACAATTACCCATTGCTGAAAATCGCAAGTGTTCCGGCCAAGGTCGAAATGCATATTCTAGACTACGATCAGACCCCGACTGGCGTCGGAGAAATACCTCTACCAACAGTGGCGCCTGCGCTAACGAATGCCATCTTCAATGCCAGAGGGAAGCGGATTCCTCGCCTGCCAATTTCGGGGCAGTCTCTCGTCTGATCAATAGGGTCAAATAGAAGCAACTCAGCGTCTACTTTGCGGGCTCTGATTTTGTGGCGGGGTTGATAGCCTGGAACAGTTAAAATGCCGCGCTACCAGGTGTTCTAGGGAAAGGGATGGCGTCTCGAATATTTTCCATACCGGTGACGTAGTTGAGGAGTCGTTCAAAGCCAAGACCAAAACCGGCATGAGGTACGGTGCCGTAGCGTCTGAGATCCCGGTACCACCATAATTCTTCGGCAAGGCCAGGGGCTGTCATACGGGAATCAAGAACATCAAGACGTTCCTCACGCTGACTGCCACCGATGATTTCGCCTATGCCAGGAACCAGTACGTCCATTGCCGCGACGGTTTTCTCATCGCCGTTCAAACGCATATAAAAAGCTTTAATCTGCTCCGGATAGTCCATCAGTATGATGGGCCTACCGACATGCTTTTCGGTGAGATAGCGCTCGTGCTCTGATTGTAAGTCCAGGCCCCATTCAACTGGAAACTCGAACTTTTGTTTGCTGGTTTTCAATATATTGACGGCTTCTGTGTAACTCATTCGTTCGAAGTCATTCTCGATAACGGTATTCATTCGGGTGATGACATTTTTATCCACTCGCTGCTCGAAAAATGCCATATCGTCTTCGCAACGATCGAGCACAACTTTGAATACGCTTTGAAGAAGGTCTTCGGCTAGGTCGGCGTTATCATTCAGGTCGGCGAAGGCGATCTCCGGTTCCACCATCCAGAACTCTGCAAGATGGCGGCTGGTGTTGGAATTCTCAGCCCGAAAGGTGGGTCCAAACGTGTAGACCTTAGACATAGCCAGGCAGTAGGACTCGACATTGAGCTGGCCCGAGACTGTCAGGAATGCATCGCCACCAAAAAAATCATGCTTGTGGTCGACGTTACCCTTTTCATCCCGGGGTAAGTTTGCGAGATCGAGAGTGCTAACCCGAAACAAATCTCCAGCCCCCTCACAGTCAGAGCCGGTAATGATGGGCGTATTGATCCAGTGAAAGCCCCGATCAAAGAAATAGTTATGGATGGCGTTTGCAAGGGTGGTTCTGACTCGCGTGATGGAGCCGAAGGTATTGGTACGTGGCCGCAGATGCGCCACCTGCCTTAGATATTCAAAAGTATGGCGTTTTTTTGCGATGGGATAGGTTTCTGGGTCATCTACCCAGCCCAATACTTCGACCTGGGTCGCTTGAATTTCGACCGATTGGCCCTTGCCTTGAGACTCTACCAGCGTGCCAGTGACGATGACGCCTGCACCGGTCGTGATTTTCAATACTTCTGTTTCATAATTCTCAAGATCATTGGGTACCACCGCTTGAATAGAGTCGAAGCTAGACCCGTCGTTAATGGCGAGGAATGAAATACCAGCCTTGGAATCGCGTTTGCTGCGGATCCAGCCTTTCACGGTAATGAGTGAACCGACGGCGGGTTCTCCCGCTAGAGCGGCTTTGACACTGACGGCGGTTTCAATTGTGTCGGACATGAATATTCTCTATTTGGCTTACGCATCTTAAGCCGTCCATGATACCAAATTTCGTGGCAAGAACTGCGGTAATGGAGGTGATAGAATTCGTCAGACTTTTATTTTCGGAGAGAACATGGATCAGGACCTGATACTCGAACAAATCCAAATAGGGCCCATGCAGAACTTTACCTACATAGTGGGTTCTCGTCGCACGATGGAGGTTGCCGTGGTCGACCCTGCCTGGGATATCGATTCACTGATGAAAGTCATCAATGAAAAAGGCTATAAGTTGACGGCATCGCTGATCACTCATTACCATCCAGATCACTGTGGGGGCTCTTTCGGCAGCAAAACCGTAGAGGGTATTGCCGAGTTGCTTGCTATAAACCCCGTCAAATCCTACGTCCATAAGCTAGAAGCCGAGGGTATCAAAAAGGTCACCGGCGTGTCTGACAGCGATCTCATGAAAATCGATTCTGGTGACAAGCTTGAAATTGGCGATGTGACCGTTGAGTTTTTACATACTCCCGGCCACACACCTGGATCTCAGTGTTTTAAGATTCGAGACACTCTGGTGTCTGGCGATACACTATTTATTAATGGTTGCGGTCGCGTTGATCTGCCAGGCTCCGACGTTGAGGATATGTATCATAGCATTCAAAAGCTGGCATCTCTGCCCGAGGACACTCTGCTGCTGCCTGGGCATAACTACAGTGACGTACCCCACGCGACGCTGGCTGAAACTAAGAAAATGAACCCCTATATGCGTATCAGTGATCTGGAAGGGTGGAGGCATTTTTTCCCCGACTAGAGCTCTCATCTTAGATGCAGGTAAAATCAAAATATGAACGAGGATTGAAGATGAGCCTAACTACGCTGGTATCCGGTTTAACGTTTGCGGAAGGCCCACGTTGGCATGACGGTCGCCTCTATTACTCCGACTTTTATCGCCATGTGGTCGAGGCCGTAGATTTAGAGGGTAATGTTGAGCTGATTGCTGAGGTGCCCAATCAGCCATCAGGGTTGGGGTGGCTGCCGGATGGTCGCATGCTAATTGTATCGATGATCGATCGTAAGGTGCTTCGTCTCGAAACAAATGGTGAGCTTGTTGAGCACGCTGATCTATCGAACATCGCAACCTGGCATTGTAATGACATGGTCGTGGACAAGACAGGCCGCGCCTACGTAGGTAACTTTGGTTACGACATAGAAGTCCCGGATACTAAACCGCTGTTGGCCAATTTAGCCTGTATTGAACCCGATGGCTCGGTACGTGTGGTGGCGGAAGGTCTGCAATTCCCCAATGGCGCAGTCATCACTCCCGATGGAAAAACCATGATTATTGGCGAAACCTGGGGGCGTAAGTTGACCGCATTCGATATAGCCGTCGATGGTAACTTGTCTAATCGACGCGAATGGGCTTCGATTCATCCGCACTTTCCAGATGGTATTTGTTTGGATGAAGCCGGTGGTGTTTGGGTGGCTGACCCAGCTCAATCAAAAATCCTTCGGGTTGAGGAGGGCGGCAAGATCACCGACGAGATCGATCCTGGTACTGGAGTTTTCGCCTGTATGCTAGGCGGCGCGGATGGCAAACGGCTCTTCGCTTGCACCGCGAAATCATCTGGCAGTGATGCAGGTTTGAACCCTACCGCCAAAATTGAATGGATTGATGTTGAGTATGCTCGGGCGGGTACACCCTAGGTTGCTCTTATGCTGGCTCTAATCCCCGCTGAAGGCTTTATTTCCCGCTGAAGGCTCTATTTCCCGCTGAAGGCTCTATTTCGCCGCGCGGGTTTCTCCGCCAAAGGCGTCCATTAGCTCCGGCAGAAAGCGACGCAGTTCTAGAGTCATATTGACAAAGGCTGCATCAAGTTTGGCGATGGGGTCCTCATCTTCAATGTTGTCATCGTTCAAGGACTCGAGTTTAAGTTGCTTTAGGATGAGGTCCTTATCCACAGCACACTTTAGATCACCATGCCAACGAATCCCCAACCTTGTACAAACTTTCCCTGCCTCAAGGTGTTGTCGAATTTCTTGAGTTTCAAGGTCCTGGCGGCGACAGCTGACGGTCGAGGTTTCTTCAATATCGAGCAGGTCGCATTGATCTCCAAAGCTGAAGTTGGTGGGTAGTTGGCGGTTAACGAGCCAACGGGTAAAAACATCCTGAGGTTTTTGCTTTACCTGGGGTGGTGTGACCGAAAACGAGCCTATTGAGTCGCGAACGCAGTTGATAAACATCTCTGCCTCAGTTGGCGCGCTGGTGCCAATGACCAGCAGATCATCTTTTGGAGAAATATAACCCATCACTTGCTTCGATCGAGCCAGGGCCCGGGGCAATAACTCTGCAAGGGCATTTTCTTTAATGCTTAGTTTTTCTTTGGCGCGAATCTTTCGAGCTTCAACGGCCTCAATTTTGGCGATTTTTTCTTCGATGATTTCATTTAGAGCGCTGGGCGGAACAACCTTCTCTTCTCGTCTGGCGCAGAGTAAATAACAACCACCCACTTCATGCATCAGCGGGGCATTTTCGATATCACCGAGAGGAGAGACCCAGCCGAAACTTGAAGGGCGCATGCCAGTGCAGGGCACGAATGCTCGGTTGTCGAGCATCTCGAGGAGTTCGTCGGCGGATGTGATAAGAGGCTGCGTGAGCCGGTAGATCATGGCGTTCTTAAAAAACATGGCAGTTCCAAAATTAGCAGGCGAGTAGTATATAGAAGTGTTGAGGTTTTTCTTATTCCAGTTCGGCTAGATCGTTAAACCGATAGATTGCGTTTAAATGAGCAAATGGCAAGGTGTGGGTGAGAAAGACACCTAGCCTCTGTTGCTCGGGTAGATAGTAGTAGTAAGTATTGGTAGATCCTCCCCAGGACATCTTGCCAAGAGGTCCCTTGCCTGAGTATTTCGTCAGATCTTTGACGCAACACGCACCGTAGGAATAGGTGCAACCCGGCAGCATTTCGCCGTGCGCAAGGTTATCACTTGCACCGGTTTTGAGTTTGGCAGTTAAAGAGAGGCTCAATATTTTGACGCCCTCTAAAGTACCATCGGCAAGGATCAATTGGAGCAGTTTGGCGAAATCTCCGGCGCTTGTGACAAGTCCACCGTTACCGAGCATGTCCCAGCCACCACCGCCGGAAAAGCTGCTGGGCTGACTCATAAAATCACTCATCGCAGAAGTTTCAACTAGTTGCAGTTGACCATCCACGACGTTGTAGAAACTGGTCAGATCTTGTTCTCGAGCCTTTGGTACCACAAAGTAGGTATCGTTGAGTTCGAGAGGCGCGAATATCTTCTCCTGCATAAACTCATCGAGACGCCGTTCCGTAAGTGCTTCTATAACGGCGCCAGCGAGGTCATGTCCTAGACCGTAGGAAACTGCTGTACCGGGCTCGGCTTCCATGGGCACTTCCGCTAACGCTTTTGCCCAATCGCGAAGTGAATGAGAATGAATCCAATGATCTGTGCCGAACGGGTCAACGCCGAGCAGTGCCGCGTCGATTAGAGCTTGTCTATAGGGACCCTTGTTACCGTAACCATACCCGCAACTATGGCGCAGAAGGTCCTCGATTATCATGGTTTGTTCTGCAGGTACTACCTCGCCTGACGTATTGAAGTAGTGTAGATCTTGATACTCAGGCAGAACTTTCCAGACTGGGTCCGTCAGGGTAAGTCGTCCTTCCTCAACGAGCGTTAACAGCCCGACTGAAACAAATAGTTTTGAAGCGGAAGCGAGGCGGAACAATGAATGTTCATGGAGTCTAATCTCGTTTTCTACATGGCCATAGCCAACGATCTGCTGATTGACTAGGGCGCCTGATTCCCAGACCAGGTGATGGGCGCCAGGCAATAGACCCTGATCGACGGCTTCTGCGATCTGACGATTAAATTGGTCCAGGCCGATTGAGTTATCCATAAGTGGCTATTTTGCTTTATCTTTCATTGCTTTGGCCAGAGCGTCAGCCATTGCTGAATTTCCCTGGGCAGGCTTCTGATCACTTCTGTTGTTCTGAGAGCGGGCACCACCATTGCTTCTGCCGTCGTTACGAGAATTGTTGCGACCATTGTTACTACTGTTGTTATTGGCTGCTCCACCTTTAGAGCCGCCTTTTAAGTCCTCGCCTCGGCGACCCCGGGGTGAATCTTCTGCATGGTCTGTCGCATCATCGGTGAGACGCATCGTCAGCGCAATACGACGCCGATCAATATCGACTTCCATTACTTTGACCTTGACGATATCCCCTGCTTTGACGATCTCTCTTGGGTCTTTAACAAACTTTTCAGCCAGAGCCGAAATATGCACCAGTCCGTCCTGATGCACGCCGATGTCCACAAAGGCACCAAAGTTGGTGACATTGGTGACAACACCCTCAAGCACCATGTCTGGCGTCAAATCCTTCATGGTTTCGACGCCCTCTTGGAAAGAGGCGGTTTTGAATTCAGGACGTGGATCGCGGCCGGGTTTTTCCAGTTCGCTCAGAATGTCAGTGACAGTCGGCAAGCCAAAATGCTCATCAACGAATTCGGCCGCTGACAGTTTTCGAATATAAGCGCTATCGCCGATCAGTTGCCGCACGGTATTTGAAGACTTGGCGACGATTTTTTCCACGACAGGATAGGCTTCAGGGTGAACTGCTGAGGCGTCCAAGGGATTGGACCCATTCATGATCCGTAAAAAACCTGCCGCTTGTTCAAAAGCTTTTGGCCCGATGCGGGGTACCTTTAATAGTGCTGTTCGATCTGCGAACGGACCGTTCTGATCTCGGTGGCTGACGATGTTCTCTGCCAGCATACGACTGAGGCCCGACACCTGAGTGAGGAGTGGCACCGAGGCCATATTGAGATCAACGCCGACCGCATTCACACAATCCTCGACCACAGTTTCAAGGGTTTTGGATAGCTGGCTCTGGCTGACATCATGTTGATATTGGCCAACCCCGATGGCTTTGGGTTCAATTTTGACGAGTTCTGATAAGGGGTCCTGCAGCCTTCGCGCAATGGAAACAGCGCCGCGAATCGAAACGTCGACATCGGGAAATTCTTTTGAAGCGAGCTCCGAAGCCGAATAAACCGATGCGCCAGCTTCTGAAACGACAAGAGAAGCAAAAACCAACTCTGGGTGGCGAGACTTCAAATCTTTCGCCAGCTTATCGGTTTCCCTAGAGGCAGTACCGTTTCCAATGCTGATCAGTTGGACGCCGTGTTTTTTACACAGCACAGCCAGCGTATGGATCGACCCATCCCAATCATTACGGGGTGCATGGGGGTAGATGGTTCCTGTATCGAGCAGTTTGCCGGTGCCATCAACCACCGCAACCTTAACGCCAGTTCTGAGTCCGGGATCCAGCCCCAGTGTAACTTTGGGTCCAGCGGGTGCCGCTAACATCAGATCGCTCAAGTTGCTGGCGAAAACTCTAATCGCTTCCTGATCGGCAGCGGTTTTGAGGTCCATTTTCAGTTCGAGTTCAAGATGGAGAAATATCTTGGCTCGCCAGGCGAGGTGCACGGTGTCGATGAGCCAGGCATCTGCGCCGCGACCTTGATCTTCTATATTGAAGTGCCGGGCGACCATGACCTCACAGGGATGACGCTCAAAGGTCTCCTCATTGGCCACTTTCAAATTCAGTTGCAGTATTGATTCGCTACGACCTCGGAAGAGTGCAAGCGCTCGGTGGGATGGGATTTTGCTTAAGTCTTCAGAATAATCGAAGTAGTCAGAGAACTTTGCGCCTTCCTGTTCTTTACCCTTGGCAACTCTGGACTCAAGCACACCATTTTCTTGGAGATAGGTACGCGCTCGATTGAGTAGATCAGCGTCCTCAGCGAACTTTTCCATGAGTATTTGTCGAGCACCATTAAGGACGGCGGCGACATCAGCAAAGCCCTGTTCGGCATCAATATATTGCTCGGCGCATTGTTCTTTATTTTGTGTGGGATCCTCTAGTAGAAGTAGAGACAGAGGTTCGATACCGGCTTCCCGAGCGATTTGCGCTTTAGTTCGGCGTTTTTGCTTATAGGGCAGATACAAGTCCTCTAAGCGAGTCTTTGTATCCGCAGCGAGAATCGATGCTTTCAGAGCATCTGTAAGCTTGTCCTGCTCATCAATGCTTTTCAGAATAACCTGACGTCTCTCATCCAGCTCTCGAATATAAGTTAGCCTTTGTTCGAGATTTCGCAGTTGAGTGTCGTCCAGTCCGCCGGTGACTTCTTTTCGATAGCGGGCAATAAATGGCACAGTGGAGCCTTCATCCAGTAAGGTAATGGTGGCGGTGACTTGAGATTCTTGAACAGATAATTCTTCAGCAATACGCTGTGCAACAGAGATCATATATTTGAAAGTCCTGCGATCAATCGGAAATGGAATAGATGGATCATTGTTGAGAAAACCCATTGGAAGCGAAGGGTAGCGAATGCAGGTCATGACTTCAAAGGATTACTTTTGCAATGGATTGAATCGGCGAATATCGATGTCTGGCATCGGTTGGGAGTTGTTTTTTGTCTCGGATTCTGGGCGATAGGTGAGGCTAGAACGCGAAAACCAGGCTGTTTCTATTCTGCATACTTTTTTCTTTCATCATGCTTATTCTGAGTTTTGAAACGGCGCGTAAAGTGGATGCTCCGGAGCAGCAGTTGACCGAGTAGGCTAAGTTATCGACAGTTAGCCTCTCCCAACAAATTAAAAAAAGGGGATGACGGTGACATAATAGAAGGTAAGAGCGATCCTTTGCCTGTGAACAAAAATCAGCCGAAATCCGGCACAAGCGAAGCGGATTGGTTTGGAATCAATCAATGGCGAGTCGGAAATGGCGCCCGATAATTTCCCCCCCAGAAACTTTTACAGATGATTCTGAAAATTTCGCTTTCACCAAACTCCCTATTTCCAACTATGACAGCTACGACACTGGATTATTGCTTGAGATGGCAGAGGCTTATCCCCATGCGGCTCTAGCCTTAGCGAGCCGGTATCTCGCTGACGGTGACGCCGATGCTGCTGAACCCTGGATGATCAAGTCTGCGACCTTGCATACTTTGCCGAGCCTCCGCCGCTCACCGATGTGTATAAAGGGTATCGCTTGCTCGAACCTGAAGACGTCACCAATGGCATTGGTTCAGGCTGACTTGCGAGGCGTCGAAATTTACCATCAACTACGCTTGGGTGAGAAAAAACAGGACCTTGGGGACCTTGTCGCTGATAAGCCAGATGCCTTTCAAAACTTCTGGCGGTCCTTCCGTGAAAACGAGACTAAAGACAAATCAGCGAATCAATAAGGTAGATATCACCCAATACTATTAATATATAGGAGTGATAGTTGCTCCTCAGGCTGAGATACAATGCCGCAGTGCAACATCAGGAAATTTGAATGACAGAGCAAAAAGAAGCCCCGGGCTGGTTTAACCGAGCGATAGCCGAACCCTTTACTGATCGATCGGTAGAGGTTGACCGAACCTCCATCCATTACCTGTATTGGGAAAAGGGTGAAGATGCTGCAGAAAAACCCGGCATTGTGCTGGTTCATGGCAATGGCGCCCATGCTCACTGGTGGACGTTCATAGCACCGTTCTTTCTCAACGATTATCGAGTTGTCGCGATTGATCTGGCCGGAGCAGGGGACAGCGGTTACTGCGATAACTATTCACCAGAGGCCTTTGCTCGTCAGGTGATTGGAGTTTGCGAGGATGCGGGTTTTGGTAACGATACGGTGGTCATTGGCCATAGTTTCGGCGGGTTTATCACCCTCAAGACTGGGCTTATCTATCGAGACAAGCTTGCCGGTATTGTTCTGGTGGACTCCGCCGTTCGACCTCCAGATTTTCAGTGGGAGCGTGATCCAAGGCGTTCTCCTATCAAGCCCAAGCGAGTCTATGAGACTTTTGATTCAGCCCATGAGCGATTTCGTTTGATGCCGCCCCAGGACTGTAATAACCGTTACATTATGGATTACATCGGCACCCACTCGCTCAAAGAAACCGATGATGGCTGGACTTGGAAGTTCGACGACACGATGTTTGCCAAATTTGATTTTGGTACTGCGATGCATGAGGATCTGGCGAATCTGCGCTGCCGGGTCGGCGTGATCTATGGCGAAGACAGTTATCTGTTTAGTCAGGATATCGCCGACTATATGTTTGAGGTGCTCGGCAAATCGGTACCTTTTGTGGGGATCCCAGAAGCCCAGCATCATCTGTTTTTAGATCAACCCCTGGCCTTTGTCAGTGCACTGCGCACACTATTGGCAGAGTGGCGTCACTCTAAGCCATTGCGAAAATTCGGCTGAGAGGAAAATTTCTGACAACAATAAGCGCCTGCGTGAAGGCAATGATTGCGCGGTTGCCATCGCTGCATTAACCTTGCGCGCATGCTCTCACGGCCTGCCCCTATTTTGATTTTAAGAACATTATTTTGTTGCCTGGGTCTTATTGGCGGTGGATTTGTTTTTGCTTCCTCCGCGACCGGTACTGCTGATAGCAGTACGGATCTATTTATTGAAGAGCTTGAATCCAAGCTCCTGTCACCGATCATTGAACAGGTGCCTGGCTCTGCGATTGTGGTTGTGGTGAATGGAGAGGTGGTTCTGCAAAAAACCTGGGGCGTGCGTGAAGCCGGCTCAAAAGAACCGATAACCCCGTTTACTCTGTTTAGAATCGCGTCGATCTCCAAAACCTTTGCCTCAGCTGCTGCGTCGATTTTGGTGAAGGAAACGCCTTTGTCCTGGCAAAGTTCTGTCACCGACAGTGTTAAAGACCTCAAATTCAAGCGTAATGACTATGGTGCTCAAATTAGCCTAGAAAACTTGATGTCCCAGACCTCAGGATTGATGCCCCACGCCTATACCAACCTTGTCGAGGACAATATGTCCTACGAGCGGATCGTGAAGCGGCTGAACCGAGTCGATTTTGTCTGTCCACCCGGTAGTTGCTACGGCTATCAAAATGTTGTGTTCAGTCTAGTGGGGGATGTCGTCGAAGCTGAGACGGGGCTCGATTATCCGACCTACGTTCAGCAGAAGATATTTGAACCGCTGGAAATGCACCGGGCTTCTTTTGGTCGTGAGGCGTTCTTGTCCGATGGTAATCATGCTAAACCCCATATCCGTACCGGCAAAAACTGGAGTCCAGCACGGACCACGGACCACTATTACCGAATTCCCCCTGCTGCGGGTATTAACGCCAGCATTGACGACATGAGATCCTGGTTATTAGCCCAGCTGGGCCAAGAGCAGGAGGTCCTAGATGACCAAATGTTGGGTGAGCTGCAGCGAGGTGTGATCTCGACCACACGGCAACAGGCGCACTATCGATGGCGTCGAGGCATCAAGAATGTCGGCTATGGGTTGGGCTGGCGAGTGTTTGACTACAATGACAGGGCCGGCTTTGTCCAGCACGGTGGTTACGTCAGAGGCATGCGTAGCGAGATGGTATTTAATCGCGAACTACAAACAGGGATGGTCTTTCTGACCAATTCTGAGCCCAACCACCTCGGCGATCTGGTTTTTAATTTCCTCGATCTCTATGAGCGATTGGAGACCGTCGCTCAGCCAAATCTTGCTGCCAGCGACTAATTTCCACAAGCACCGAACCAGAAATTAGCTTAGACTACTGGGTTTGCGACATACACCTTCGCCGTCCTTCGGTGTCCTTTATAATCGTCCTTGCGTGGTGCCGCCTCGTGGGGTTCGGAGAACAGTAGTCATATGCGATTGCAGGCCATTAAGCTCGCCGGTTTTAAATCCTTTGTAGACTCTACTACAGTACCTTTCCCCTCCAACCTTTGTGCCGTTGTTGGTCCTAATGGCTGCGGCAAGTCGAATATCATTGATGCCGTTCGATGGGTTATGGGTGAATCCTCTGCTAAGAACCTCCGTGGTGAATCCATGGCGGACGTCATATTTAACGGCTCCACCTCCCGTAAACCGGTGGGTCAAGCGAGCATAGAACTGCTTTTTGATAATACGGAAGGGCGTCTAGGCGGTGAGTACGCGGCCTACGCCGAAATATCGATCAAGCGACAGGTGACCCGTGACGGTCATTCCGCCTATTTCCTAAATAGTCAAAAATGTCGGCGTAAGGACATTACTGATGTCTTTTTGGGCACAGGTCTGGGCCCCCGTAGCTATGCCATTATCGAGCAGGGCATGATTAGCAACCTGATTGAAGCCAAGCCTGAAGAACTTAGGGTCTATATCGAAGAAGCTGCCGGGATCTCTAAATATAAAGAGCGTCGTAAAGAAACCGAGCGCCGAATATCTCATACCAAGGATAATCTTGATCGCTTAAGTGACCTGCGAGACGAACTCGAGCGCCAACTGCATCATTTAGAGCGTCAGGCCAAGGCTGCGGAACGCTACACCGAGCTAAAAGCCGAAGAGCGGGAAGTTCAATCTCAGCTCCAGGGCTTAAAGTGGAAAGCAATTACTGATGAGGCCAAGCATAAAGAACAGAATATTGGCAAGCTTCAGGTCGAGCAGGAAGCCAGGATTGCTGACCAGCGCCGCGTGGATGCAGAAGTAGAGCAAAAACGAGCCGAACTTGTCACCTTGAATGACCAGGTCAATGAAGTGCAAAAACGTTATTACGACTATGGCACCGAGATTGCCCGGGTTGAAGACTCCATCCGTTATCAAAATGAGCGAAATCAACAGCTCAACGCCGATCTCGAAGAAGTTTCCGAAAACTGGTACAAGATTCGTGCAGATATCGACAGTGACCAGCGCAAGTTGGGTGAACTCAAGCATGAGTTGGCCCAGACAGAACCTCAGCAAAACCAGGTGCGGGATCTAGAAGCGGCTTCAAACCAACTATTAACCGCTTCCGAGCAGGCCATGCAGGAATGGCAGACCAATTGGGATGAGTTCAATCGCATAGCGGCGGAATCTCAGAACAAGGGGCAGGTTCAACAGTCCAGAATCGGAGCGCTTGAGCAATCAATTGAACGATTGAACACTCGCCTGGGTTCATTACGCAATGACGTTGGACGGCTAGAAGGCTCTACCGTGGAAGCGGAGATTGGGCCCCTTGAAGCGATGCTTGAGACTCAGGAGGAACAAACTTTTCGAATTGAGACGGAGTTGTCTGAAGTCACAGGACAAATCGAACATCAGCGAGAAGAAAACCAATTATTGTCCAGTGATCTAGACGAAAAGCGCACCCGACTGCAAAACAATCGAGGTCGCCATGCTTCTTTGGAAGCACTACAGCAGGCTGCCTTAGGTCAACAGGATGATGCAGAGATGGGCTGGTTGGAGCAGAACAACCTCAATCAGAATGTCCGGTTGGGCGAACAGATCAAGGTTGAAGATGAGTGGGCGATTGCGCTGGAAACAGTGCTCGGAGATTACCTCCAGGCTGTTACCGTTGACGATATCAGTGGCTTGAACGGACCGCTACAAGCTTTTGCGAAGGGCTCCCTGAATTTCCTCGAGTCAGGTAATACTGTTGAAGCAGGCGCTGGTGCTGCTGCTGTTGATTATCTAGCCAGTAAAGTGACCTCCAAGTTTAACCTCTATGAGTTAATTGGCGGAGTTCGCACCGCGGTTGACCTCACGACGGCATTACAAATGCGAGACTCTCTCTTGAGTCGGGAGTCCGTGATTACCCCAGAAGGCATTTGGTTGGGTAAGAGCTGGTTACGAGTGAGCAAAGATCAAGATGCAACGGCGGGTGTTTTAAAACGCCAGTCTGAACTGGAATCCCTTGGGGCTCAAATTGAGACCCTTGAGGAAGAGGTTGATCATCTATCGGTGCGTTTAGACGAAGGCGTTTCCAGCTTGAAGGTTGCAGAAACTGACCGAGAACAACTGGCTAATCGATTGGCCGAACAACAGCGCACGTTTAGTGAAACTCGTGCTCAACTTGGTGCGAAAACCCTGCAAGCAGAACAAATCAAAACTGAATTGACTCGAGCAAATGAGGAGATTGAGAAGAGTGTTATTGAGCTTGAAGCCGATAGTGAGCAACTCAGTGAGGCAAGGAATGGTTTACAGTCTGCAATGGATCAGATGGAGCAGAACACCTTGCGTCGTGAACAAATGCGCCAGGACCGTGAAGAAAAACAAAATGCACTGATGGCCTCCAGAGATAAGGCTCGTCAAGACAGGGACGCTGCTCACCAGTTAGACCTGCGGATTCAGACGGTAAAGTCGCAAATTTCAGCAACGGAACAGGCCATGTCCCGGCTAGTCGAGCAACAGGGTATTTTTGCTGAACGCAAGCAAACCCTTGAAACCAGCATAAGCGAAAGCGAAGAGCCTCAGATTCAGCTAAAGGAAGAGCTTGCTGCTCACTTGGAGAAACGTCTCGAAGTTGAAAATGAATTAGCCGCGCTGCGGCAGAAGGTAGAAGTCATTGAACATCAGATTCGCGAGTTTGAGCAGTCAAGAAGTAAGTTTGAAGAGGAAGTCGAACAGGTTCGCCAGAGTCTCGATAAGGTGCGGATGGACTGGCAAGCCCTTGAAGTTCGCCGTAATACTATTAAGGAGCAGCTAGAGTCAGACAAGCACGACCTGAACACCGTGCTGCAAACACTGCCTGAAGAAGCGAATCAGCATGGGTGGGAGGAGAACCTCACTCGAATTGGCAATCGTGTGCAACGACTCGGTGCGATCAATCTCGCAGCAATCGACGAATTTAAGGTTCAGTCGGAACGTAAACAGTACCTGGATGCTCAAAACGAAGACCTGGTGAGCGCCCTCGACACCCTTGAGTCTGCGATTCGTAAAATAGATGTCGAGACTCGCACCAAGTTCAAGGAAACCTTCGACACCATTAATTCGAAGCTACAACAATTGTTCCCGAAAGTTTTCGGCGGCGGTCATGCTTATCTTGAAATGACCGGCGACGATCTTCTCGATACAGGAGTAGGTTTGATGGCCAGGCCACCTGGCAAGCGAAATTCGAGTATTCATTTACTGTCCGGTGGAGAAAAGGCGTTGACGGCAATCGCACTCGTGTTTTCGATCTTTAGTTTAAATCCAGCGCCGTTCTGTATGCTCGATGAGGTCGATGCACCGCTCGATGACGCGAACGTTGCGCGTTACTCGAATTTGGTCAAAGAGATGTCACGAACTGTTCAATTCATCTACATCACTCACAACAAGATTGCCATGGAAATGGCTGAGCAATTGATGGGTGTCACGATGCACGAACCTGGTGTGTCACGGTTGGTCTCGGTTGATGTGGATGAGGCTGTAGCGATGGCTGCGGTCTAACCCTGTTAGAGAGGCGAAATCTATGACGGAGTTCTTTGCAGAGTTCGGTTTGAGAGATTGGCTACTGATGTTGGGCCCTATCTTTATTGCAGGGGTCCTGATCCATGGCTATTGGCGCATGCGTACCAATCGAAATACCCTGAAGATGTCTCTAGACAAATCCTTCGTGTCTGATGTGAACGATGGCGCTTTAGGGGCTGAAAAGGCTGATGAGCTGACGATGCTGCGAGCTGAATTACCTAACGGTGGAGCCAGGGTGCTGATGTCTGAGCAAACCTCCTTAAACCTTGAAGAGTCAGTCCCGGTTCTAATGGACCCTGTCATTGAGGGGCCAAGAGAGAAACCCAGGGCGGAGTCAATTGAAGAAATCCGGGATGAGTTTTTTGAGGATGAACTGACCCCGGTAGTCACCGAAGTCGAAGCTGAAATCGAACCTGAGGCGCAATCTACGGAAGCTCAAGCTCCGTTACCGAAAGATTTGCCAGAGAAGTATATGGTGATCAATGTCATGTCCATAGGCGAACCCTTTAAAGGACAAGAACTCCTCGAGTGCCTGGTAAATCAGGAGATGTCCATTGGTGAAATGGATATATTCCACCGAACCCGTCAGGGTCAGGAACTTTTTAGCCTTATGAATGCCGTGGAGCCGGGAAGTTTTGATTTAAATCAAATAGCAAAGGTTGAGACACCGGCGGTATCGATGTTTATGCGGGTGCATGAATTGCGCAAACCTACACAAGTATTTCAAGAGATGCTTGATGTGGCGGAATCCATCGCCGAACAGCTTGGCGGCGAAGTAAGAGACGAAACCAGAAGCGTTATGACCAGTCAGACTATCGAGCACTGTCGTCTAGAGCTTGCCGAGTACGAGCTCAAGAATCATACCTGATGGCTGCATCGAAGAAGACGATTGCTGAACTGCAGGAACTCCGTGATGTTATTGATCATCACAACACTCTTTATCATGCGATGGACGAACCCGAGATTAGCGATGCGGAATATGATCGTTTGTTTCGTCGTCTTAAAGAAATCGAAACTGAATATTCTGAACTGATCGTTGCCGACTCCCCGAGTCAGCGAGTCGGTGCTAAACCCCTTGCCTCATTTACTCAGATTGCTCATGAGTTGCCGATGCTGTCTCTGGATAATGCCTTTGACGGTGATGATTTGCGGGACTTTGATAAACGGGTTCGCGGCAGGCTTGCGAGCGACACGGCAATTGAATATGTCTGCGAACCGAAGATCGATGGTGTTGCGATTAGTTTGCTTTATGAGGCCGGTATACTCGTTCGTGCAGCGACACGCGGAGATGGTACGAGCGGGGAAAACATTACCCAAAATGCCCGGACGATCGCGGCAGTACCCTTAAAGTTGCACGGTGTTGGGTTTCCCGAGCGTTTGGAAGTTCGGGGTGAAGTGTATATTGCCAAACGCACTTTTCAGGAGCTGAATGAAGCGGCGGAGCAAGAAGGCAGTAAGGTTTTTGCTAATCCGAGGAATGCTGCAGCGGGAAGTTTGCGGCAACTCGATTCGAATCTCACGTCTAAACGCAAACTCACGATGTTCTGTTATTCAGTCGGTGTGGTTGAAGGTGGAACGCTGCCCAACAAACATAGTGAAATCCTCGAAGCACTGAAAAGTTGGGGCCTACGAACTAATTCCGCGACCCTTGCGGTTTCAGGGGTTGATGCCTGTATTGACTATTACACGGATATCCTGCAACGGCGGGAAGGCCTTGATTATGGGATTGATGGCGTGGTCATCAAGGTTAACAATATAGAACAACAGCAGACCCTTGGCATGTTAACTCGAACGCCTCGCTGGGCGATTGCCCACAAGTTTCCGGCTGAGGAAGGTTTGACCCGCTTGTTAGATGTGGAGTTTCAAGTGGGGCGAACAGGTGCTATTACCCCTGTTGCCCGCTTGGAGCCTGTCAAAGTCGGCGGGGTGACGATCAGCAATGCAACGCTACATAATATGGATGAAGTGAAGCGTCTGGATGTGATGATCGGCGATATGGTTTTAATCCAGAGAGCTGGAGATGTGATACCAAAGGTTGTGTCGACTGTCATGGAACAGCGTCCTAAGAACGCGAAGGTCATTGTGATTCCTGCCGAATGTCCCGCCTGTGGCTCGCTTGTTATGCAGGCCGAGGGAGAGGTCATTGCGCGGTGTACAGGTGGCCTGCATTGTTCCGCACAACGAAAGGAAAGTATTCGACATTTTGCATCTCGTCTGGCCATGGACATTGATGGTTTGGGAGATAAGTTGGTTGAACAATTAGTCGACGCAAAAATGATCGCCAATCCGGCCGATTTATTTCATTTACAAGCGACTGACCTGATTACCCTGGAGAGAATGGCGCCGAAATCTGCTAACAAGTTTATAAAGGCGTTAGAGAAGAGCAAGACAACAACGTTACCCAGGTTTATCTACGCCCTAGGGATACAGGAAGTGGGTGAAACTACGGCGCGGAATTTGGCTGTACATTTCTCGGATTTTGAGCGATTGCTGAAAGCAAATCGAGAGGATCTGCTAACAGTTCCTGATGTCGGGCCCATTGTGGCGGACAAGATTGCCACCTTCTTTTCTCAGATCGAAAATATTGAAGTGATTACGGATCTTCGTCAATCTGGGGTTGAGTGGGAAGTATTGCCAGTGTCAAATACGGCTGCAGTGTTAGCGGGTCAAACCTTTGTCTTGACCGGTACCCTCACAACATTGAATAGGAATGATGCTAAAGCACAACTTCAGTCGTTAGGGGCAAAGGTTGCGGGCACGGTCTCAAAAAACACATCATGGGTCGTCGCTGGTGACGCAGCGGGTTCGAAATTAGCGAAGGCCGAAAGTCTTGGCATTTCGGTTTTGGATGAGATTGGATTGATAGAACTCCTTAAAGAGCACGGCTTATGAAAAAAGCAGTATCGTTGAGTATTTTGATTTTGTTAGCCGGTTGTACCTCTGCGCCGCCGAAGGACCTTGAAGATATCTGCGAGATCTTTGAGGAGAAAAGTGGCTGGTACGATGACGCGCGAGACGCCCAACGAAAGTGGGGTAGCTCGATTCCAGTGATGATGTCTTTTATTTATCAGGAGTCCAGATTTCAAGCTCGGGCAAAGCCACCTCGAAAGAAAATCCTCTGGGTATTGCCTGGACGACGACCCGCAAGCGCTTACGGATATGCCCAGGCGACAAATGAAACCTGGAGATCGTACAAGCAAACCACGGGTTCCTGGACGTCAGATCGTAACAACTTTGAGGACGCGATTGACTTTGTAGGTTGGTATAATGATCAGAGCTTCCGTAAAAACCAGATTCAGAAGACCGATGCTTATCATTTGTACCTTGCTTATCATGAAGGCCAGGGTGGGTTTTCTAAGCGAAGCTTTCGAAAAAAGGCATGGCTTAAGGACGTGGCTAAAAAGGTGTCTAACCGAGCCGTCTTGTATCAACGTCAGCTAAATAACTGTGAGAAAAAATTGCAAAAAGGCTGGCTATCGAAGATCTTTACTTAACCTTACGCAGTGATTGAACTATCAATCCTGACGACGTGGCCCGAGTCTCCTTGAGCATTCTCGTCGCCCGTGGTGACGGCGCCGCTCGAAGTCGACAACTTCCAAGTGATTGCGTCGTTCGTCGTCCTGACGTCGGTCATCGCGCTGATTGAGAGTGCGGCGATCAGAGGTGCTTCGTTTTTCAGATTCTTCGCTCATGGCGATACCAAAAATAAATTATGGGGTGATCTTAGTGCTAGAAATAAAGAGACAATGTTCAGGAATTGTAAATGAGCGATGCTAGATAAGGAAGTAAAACAAGAAATCCAAACTGCCTACAGCGCATTGTTGGCTGCAAAAGGCTACAGCGCTCGCTATTGCCAGAAACGGATGATTGCAGATATTGCTAATACTTTAGGTGGTATCACGATGGACGAGGAAGGTAATCGTCTCAGTGACCAACATGTTTGTGTGATCGAAGCAGGTACGGGTACTGGTAAGACTGTCGCTTATGCCATGGCATCTTTACCCATTGCGAAAGCCCTTAAGAAGAAATTGGTCATATCCACAGCAACCATTGCGCTCCAAGAGCAAATCGTATTTGTCGATTTGCCTGATATCGCCAGACATTCCGGATTGCAATTTACCTACGCCCTGGCAAAAGGTCGGCGTCGATATCTTTGCCTTTCAAAGCTCGATCAAGTGCTGGCATCAACGCAATCTGACAATCACACTCTGGCGTTCTACGATGATGAGTTCTTTCCCGAGGGTGATATGCCCTCAGAGATGCATCGGGATCTCTATGAGGCCATGTTAGCGAGCCTTGGCAAAGGTGAGTGGGATGGTGATCGAGACAACTGGAAGTCTGAAATTGATTATGCTGCCTGGAGCCCGATCAGTACCGATCATGTTCAGTGCACCGGCCGTCAATGTTCTCACTATGAAAATTGTTACTTCTATCGCGCCAGAGATCAAATCCACAAGGTGGATTGTATTGTGACCAATCATGATCTGGTTTTGGCAGATATGATGATGGGAGGAGGTGCTGTCCTTCCCGCCCCGGAGGAAACTATCTACATCTTCGATGAAGGTCACCATCTGCCGGATAAAGCGATTAACCATTTTTCGAACTTCCTGCAAATTCGATCAACCCAAAGCTGGTTGGAATCGTTGCCGGGTATGCTGGAAAAACTCGGAGAAGAGGTTGGAGAAGTTGGCAATCTGCCGATGGGTCTTGGTCAATACGAGTCAGCCTGTGCTGACCTGGTGCAATCCCTTGAAAATGCAGCGACGATTTTTCAACAGCTGGAAGTCGATGCTGAGGGGAATAACACGGATAGACGTTATCGATTTAAAGGCGGCGTTGTTGAACTCCATCATCGTGAACTGAGTCAAAACCTTCTGTTGGCTAGCCAGAGGCTGTTGGGACTGCTTCAACGTCTTGAAGTGGCCCTAGAAGAGAGAGTAACCGACACAGAACCAGGTGATAGGGATGGTGTTGAGCCTTGGCTAGCTCAGGTGGCAGCAGCTTCAGCGAGAACCCAGACGGGTACTGCACTGTGGCAGGACTTTATGATTGCGGATCCAGACAATGCGCCGCCGAAAGCTCGTTGGATAAACTTTCGAGAAGGGGCTGAGCTGATGTTAAACGCCAGCCCGGTTGCGGTTAATGATGAGCTGGAAAAGCGCCTCTGGTCTCGCTGTTTTAGTGCGGTGATCACATCGGCCACGTTAGCGGTTGGTGCAGATTTCTCTCGCTTTATACGGCGAGTGGGAGTTGCTGATGACAACCGTTTTACCGCATTACTGAGTCCGTTTAACTTTTCAGAGCAGGCGACGCTGCAGGTTCCAGCCATGAAAACGGATCCAAGAAAGGCTGATGAGCATACTGATGAGGTTGGGGAAATTTTGCCTAGTTTGTTAAAAGGTGTTGGTGGCGGGTTAGTCTTATTTGCTTCCTGGCGGCAAATGTTTCGGGTCACCGATCTGTTGTCTGGTGAGTTTCTAGAACGGGTGATGAGTCAAGGAACACTCGGTAAAGC
>JBLHQQ010000001.1:0-49955 GCA_047625245.1 Candidatus Azotimanducaceae bacterium | reverse complement strand
ATGCACTCAAGGTATTTTTGGAAGATCCGGATGTACCGCTGGACACCAACCATCTGGAAAGGGCGCTGCGCCCAATACCGATGGGTCGTCGTAACTGGTTATTTTGCTGGACCGAAATTGGTGCCGCGCACGTTGGTATTATCCAGAGCCTAATCTGCACGTGTAAATTGCACGATGTTGACCCCTACACTTACCTGGTGGATGTATTGCAACGGGTTAGCCTGCATCCTGCCAGTGATGTGGCTTCCCTGACACCCAGATTGTGGAAGGAAAAGTTTGCTGATTCACCGATGCGGTCTGATCTATATCGGTGAGTCAATGACGGCGCGGAATGAACGCTTACGTCTTGCAGGCGGCCGGGTTGATTGCTTAGGTGACTTAAAGGTTGGGGCGAGGTGACTTGGCTTGCTTATCCAGGCATGCTTTGGGATTGGATAACTGGCGCAGATTTAATTGGTGGTGGTTGCTATCTGGGCGGGCCCTGCTGAGAATCAATTACTTTGGGGACTATTGGATTGCTCATGCCGGTGATATGAACCTGGCCCTGCTACCCGGAAAATGCACCCATGGGTTCGGCAGGCGGAACCTTGTATCTGTATTTTGCGATTCACCAGATGCCCCGATTTATCCCTGTTTGGTATGAGAGGTGGGTATGAGAGCCTACCACGAACCTGCCACCGTCGATCGGAAGCGTTTGCGTCACCTGTACCAATTCACCATAATGCCTGGCTTGCAGCGCAACCCGATTAGAGAATCAACAGGCAGGTACATTTCTCGATGAGTGACAAGATATCCTGGTCCGTGGTCATGACCAAGCCAAGGCAAGAAGATTACTCAGCAGCGCGCCTCGCGGAACAGACCTTCTCAACCTACCTACCTCTGGTGGCGAAGCTTGACAAGCTAGGCAAGCCGATCGGCACCATACCCATGTTCCCTGGCTACTGCTTCTGTGGTTTCCAGCCAGAGCAATCGATGGCGCCCGTTAGATCAACGCCGGGCGTCATTAGTTTAGTGCGCTTCGGCCACGAAATCGCTGTAATCCAACCCGACGTGATTGAGCGCCTGCGCAAGGTTGAGGCCATACTGCAGGCCAATGCCGCTGATGGCGGACTCAAGCCCGGAGATTCTGTGAAGGTTGTTCAGGGACCGTTTGCGGGATTTGAGGGGCTCGCCTCGCGGGTATCTGCCAAGCGTATCGATGTGTTGATGACGATTATGGGTCAGGCGCAACGGGTGCGGTTTACTCCAGATGATCTGGCGAGGCACGGCTGAGGGGCATGTCGCTAAACAGTCGGCCGTCTTAGTGCATGTCACTGAGATGCTCGGGGAAATTATGGTTTTCATGAGCGCCTACAAAAAGGAACCCCAAGCGCAAGGTAAATCAAGGCGCAGCTTTTAATTTGGGGCGAGTTGCAGTAGTGTTGTTCAACGGGTGAACAGATAGCGCGCTCCCCTGATGGCAAGAAACTCAATTTTTGGCAAGATGACCAATCCATGACCATAAATTCTCCACCCAACGGCCGCGATGAGCTCAAATTGCGTGTCATGCGCGTTGTCGAGGACAATCCAACCGCGAGCCAGCGCCAGATTGCTTCTGAGTTGGGTGTCAGCCTCGGGGGCGTCAACTTCTGCCTGAAAGCGCTCGCCGAGAAGGGGCTGATTAAGATGGGCAATTTCGCACGTGCAGAGCGGAAACTCGGCTACGCCTATATCCTCACACCGGCTGGCGTTAATGAGAAGACTCGGCTGACTGCTAGGTTTTTGAGGCGTAAGCTAGACGAATACGAGGCGTTGCGCGAAGAGATTGCCTTGTTGCAGCGTGAGGTTAACGATACAAGTGAGGCCTGAAACATCGGTGTTTATGGGGTGAATTTTCATCATGATGTGCCTTCGGATCGCGTTAATGAGTTCTTCTAATGCCGTGGCTGAAGTCAGTGGGGCCTTAAGCGGTGGAGCGATATATAGATCAATCAGCGCGCGTATTAACAATGCTGTGCCGCAGCAAGCTTTTGACGCTAGTCGCGTTTTAGTTGAGCCGCCGTTACGGTGTGCCGATAGTGATTCCCCAGAAGGCGGCGGATGGACGGGAATTGGTGGGTGCGAATGATTCCCGATTCTCGCAACTACCCGTGTGCCCGCTTGTATAAGCCCTGTTTGACTCCGCGCTGAACGATCACATCTGACAACTCGGTAGTTGTCGCAGACTTGGTTCTTGTAGGTATCCGTGGGTGCCAAGCGGTATCAATATAGAGCGATGCCTCTGGTCTATTCGGGTTACGTATTGACGCCGTCCGCGAACATCTCACAATCGGTAAGGATGCAAGGTGAAATATCGTAGCTTGCGTACCGTAAGTAAAAAACCGTGAAATGAGACAAATACTGCCGAGACCGGAGGGCGCTGCAGAGTAGATAATTGGGCTCTGCTGACAATCGACGTTGATCCCTGATTTCAAGGAGGCGGAATTACTGCTACCTAAAGTATTAGTCCCGCCTATCTGCTAGAGTCCCGCGCCTTACGTGAAGGCTGAAAGCGATGTTGTTGATTTGGTTGCGGATTGCGCCATGTTGATTTAACATGTTCATCAATTGAACGCTGCCATCTTAGCGTTTTTGATGTGAGATTTTTTCCGAAATCCTGCGGTAGCCTGCCTGTTTGCATCTCTTGCATGCCTTTGTTTCTGCACGTCGCCCTAATTCCAGGTCGGCATCCACGTACCCTTTATTCTAGGAGAACGTCATGTCAACACCACCCATCAACAAACAACAATGCTGGTCAACGTAGTTACAGAACGCCGAGGCGATTTATGGCAGTATTGCCAATTATGCGCGCTCACAAAGTGTATCGATGTAAATACTTTATCGGTGGCCCCATTGCTAGCGCCGGCGTGATGTTTCGTAGGCCAGAATAAAAGCGGTATTTATCCAGGTCGTCAGTACAGCGCTACCAAGTCAGCACTATTACAGTCATTGATCATCCAAACGGCTCATCAAATGATGAGCCGTTTGGATGATCATCAGTAATTACGATGCATAACTGTTCTTTGGAAAATGTGGTTTATACTGCCTATCTTCGGTGCTGGTGATGAACTGCAGACAAGTTTTCACGGCAAAGAAAGCGAGCAACACACTGCAGATTGATCGCAACGGCGAGATAAATAATCCCACACTCGGTCGGTGGTGCTTGCGGGATTAACCTTTGAAGATGCCAAGACGCTGATTCAGCTCGGATGAGTAGCAGTGGATTGGTGTAGAAACAATCGTCTCCATGGGGCGATTGCGGTTTATAGGCATTTTTATGGCAGGCGAAGTACTGGTGCCATGGAGTTACTCAGTTTCGGCACTATCTACTGTCATGCAGGCGCTGTTCGTTGCCGGTGGCGTGACATCATATGGATCATCTACCAGTCTGCGATTACTGTTGTTGCACTTTAAAGAGGTCGGTTATTTTGGGTAAGTTGGTTGATCAAACAGGCGCAATAGTTCCTTCTGATTATCATTCTGACTATGCGGATGATGAGATTGATTTGCGGGAATTGTTTGGAGTGCTTTGGGGTGGCAAGTGGTGGATTGGTGGGATTACGGCTATTGCCTCTATCATAGCGGTATTATTTGCACTCAGCCTACCTAATATATACCAATCGGAAGCCCTCCTGGCGCCTGCAAGTAGCAGTAGTGCTGGTCTGGGGGGTCTAGCAAAGCAGTATGGTGGACTGGCAAGTCTGGCTGGAATATCGTTACCTGGCGGCGGGGGTGACGACAAAACCGCGTTGGGGTTAGAGGTAATGAAGTCTCGGCGTTTCATTGCGGAATTCATCGAGCATCACGATTTGCTTGTACCACTGATGGCGTCAAGCGGCTGGGACCAGTCAACAGGGGACTTGATAATAGACAATGAAATCTATGAGAGCGCTACAAAAAAATGGGTTCGCGACGTTCCCCATCCAAAGCGACCATTACCAAGCCTCCAGGAGGCTTATGAAGTGTTTGAAGAGCTATTGTCAATTGCTGAGGATAAAAATAGCGGTTTTATCAGATTAAGTATCAAGCATTACTCGCCAGTAGTGGCGCAGCAGTGGGTTGTTTGGTTAATCGAGGACATTAATAACACATTACGGGAGCAAGACGTCACAGAGGCCGAGCGCGCTATCGCCTATCTTAAGCAGCAGGTTGAGGCGACCTTGCTCACAGATTTGCAGTCCATGTTTTTCGAGCTGATACAGTCGCAAACCGAGACCATTATGTTGGCCAAGGTGCGCCAGGAGTATGCCTTCAAGATTATCGACCCAGCCGTCGTTCCAGAAAAAAAATCCGAACCTACAAGGGCGTTGATTTGTGTATTAGGCACGCTACTGGGTGGTATGTTGGCAGTTTTGTGGGTCTTGGTGACGCACTACGCGAGAAAGAGAGAGGATCTTTAATAATATCCAAAATGATAGATTTCACTCTGGCCAACTGGATTGGCCAGTTAAGCGCCTGTCGATGCAATTGATCGATGCACTACAGCGTTGCCTGCTGGCTCACCAATAGTCCATGGTGACGATAGGTTCTTGCCTGCTCTCAGTGGACAATTCAGTGAGCGGCCCTTTTTTGGGATAAACCTTGCCCACAGGCAGTTGATCATAACGGTCAATCATCGCTTGGCATGAACTTGAGGCTCAACCAGCCAACCACCAGTCATGATAAGGTCTGCGCACGAGTCTGCACCTGAGCTTTGAGCACAAATGAGTAATTCCTACGAGGACTTTTGATAATTTCTTCTTTTATCTACGACATCAACGATGCCAATACTGAAGCGTTTAATCTCTTATTGTGCTGTACTAAATTTTGGGCGTAGCCCTCTGATCACTATTTCTGATGATTTCTTCGATATTTGATTACGGAAATCAACAAGGTCTTTTCCAGCCAGCCAGCCTGCCTTGCGTTGGGGATGCGTGAGTCCAAAACGAAGTACTACTTAGCTGAATTAATGAATTAGGATAGCCGGTTAACCAAGTCAAGCGCTCATTACCGTCCAGTTAAATGCCAAATAAAGAGGTCTAGAAAACTCTCTGTTTTGTTACGATAAAATCACAACAAGTCCTTGAGAAAAAAGAAAACCAAGCGACGGCACCTAATATGACGATGCTTTCTCAACTCCTAAAGCTAGTGCAGAGACATGAATTTGAGACTCTAGCAAAACAACACCCGAGTGGACTTCGTATTTCTACTGCATCCCGATGGTTTCAGCCCGTGACTCCGTCGATCTATGTTTGTCGGTTTTCCCCCTTGGCCAAATTCCGAGTAACACAGGGGCGCGGTAAAGCTCGATATCGAGCTTAGTCATGACGGCTACCCGCCCGAGTTCGTGGCGACAACAGACGGCAAGGCAGCCGTTATTACCGTTCGGCGTTCACTGAATTTCGCCAGGGGGAGCATGGTAGCGATTGACAAGCGCTAGAACGACTATGGTAGGTATAACCATTTGACTGAAAGAAGAAGATTCTTTGTGACACGGCTCAAGTCAAACGCCAAACATAGAATTGTTCTTCGCCACCCTGTGTTGAAAAATAAGGGTTTGACCTGTGTCCATACCATCGAGTGCACGGTTCTTATACGCCAAGAAATACCTCGTTCAGTTGCGACGTATCGGTTACAAAAATGTTGAAACAGGCAAGCGCTACACCGTTCTGTCAAATAACTTTACGCTATCAGCACGCACCATCGCTGACATTTACAAAGCTAGATAGCAGGTCGAATTGTTCTTCAAGTGGATCAAGCAAAACCTGAGGATAAGATTGTTTGTTGGCACCAATAAAGATTTGGTGATGACCCTGATATGGGTTGCCCCATGTGTCTATCTGCTGAGGGCCCTTCTAAACCCCAGTCCAAGTTAACTAAACGCATGCGGCTGATGTTACGCCTACTACAGCTTAATTTCTTTGATAAACGAGACTTGATGGCTTTGCTGCGACGTGATTCTTTACGTCATGATCAAATGAATATCTATCAGATGACGTTGATATGAATGTTAACGGGACAGTAGGAATGATAAATAGATGAAAATCTTAGTGCTCGCGGGTGGCGTAGGCAGCAGGTTGAAGTCAGTGGTCAGTGATGTACCCAAGGCCCTTGCTCCGATAGGAGGCGTTCCGTTTCTCCACCTTCAACTGGAGGCGTGGATCGAGCAAGGGGCAAAGTCATTTGTTTTTTTACTCGGATACCGAGCGGACCTGATTCTAGCTTTCTTGCATAAGTACGAATCCACGCTTCTAAATGGCTGTGAGGTGAGATATGTCATAGAGACCACTCCTCTTAACACTGGGGGCGCGGTCGCTTTTGCAGTTTCTGAGTTGTCGTTAACGGGTGACTTTTTACTGGTCAACGCTGATACCTGGCTTGGCAATGGCTACAAAATAATCTCGTCCTCCAAAGGGCCTGCTGTCGGCGTATTAGAAGTGCCAGATACTAGTCGCTATGGCCAAATTGAATTTGACGAGAGAATGTTAATAACACGTTTTTCTGAAAAGTCCGAGAAACGGAGGCCTGGTTGGATCAACTCTGGTATTTGCCGGTTGAACACTGAGTATTTTTCAAATTGGGATGGGCATCCCTTTTCTCTGGAAAATCGCACATTGGTTGAGTTGGTAAACAAGCGGTTACTCAAAGCAATTACTCTCGATACCAGTTTCATTGATATCGGTATACCTGATGATTATCACAAATTCTGTCAATGGATCGAGAGCGGTCGGAAAGGTGAGTTATGAATTTAGAAAATTTTCTTATTGCCCAACACTCGTCGCTCAGAGATGCGCTTAAGCTGATTGAGCGAAATCACCATGGGATTATACTGACTACTTTAGCTACCGGAGAGGTGGTCGGGCTGGCTACTGATGGCGATATACGCAGAAGGCTGCTGAACGGGGGGTCTCTAGATGATATGATCTCATTGTGCACCAATGAAGAGTTTGTGTGGGAGAGTCCCCTCGTTTCGCGAGAATTTTTGATGAAACGACTCGATCATAAAATTCGCGTAATACCACTTCTAGACGATGAGCGAAAATTGCAGGGCATCGTTAGTCGGGATCACTTCCCCGTTAGTAATGAAGGTAGGGTCTATGCAAGGGCGAGAGCGCCTGTCAGAGTTAGTTTCGGGGGCGGGGGATCTGATCTGACCCACTTTTTTAATAGCGAGAGAGGCGCGGTAATTAATGCGACTATTTCCATTTATAGTCATGCGACACTCAAGAAGAGAGATGACGAGAAAATTGTCCTCCACTCACTAGATTTGGGTTGTTCTCTTGAAGCTGACAATCTTGCGGAGGCTTTGCGCGCCGATAGCGTTTTCGCTTTAGTTCAGGCCTTACTTAAGACCATACATCCAGATTTTGGATTTGAACTATATTTGAATTCGGACTTCCCTATGAACTCCGGGCTTGGCGGCTCCTCTGTTGTGGCAGCTACCATCCTCGGATGCTTCAATCAGTTTAGAAGTGATAAATGGGACTCTCATGAAATTGCCGAATTAGCTTATCAAGCCGAAAGGATATACATGGGCGTTGCTGGTGGCTGGCAGGATCAGTATGCCAGTGTGTTTGGTGGATTTAATTTCATGGAATTCAGAATGGATCAAAACCGAATACATCCATTAAGAATCAATGCCGACCTGTTGCTCGAACTAGAAGAGAGCCTGGTGCTTTGTGACACAGGTCTCGATCATAGTTCTCATGACATTCACCAGGATCAACGGGATAGAATGAAAAATGCAGATGTTCGAGCCCATATGATTGCTAACGTTGAGCTTACGGATAAAATCAGGGATCACTTGTTACGAGGCAGGCTGCCAGAATTCGGTTTGGCCCTTGACGAAGCTTGGAATCTGAAGAGGGAATTCAGTCAAAAAATCTCATCGCCAAATCTCGACAGAATCTATGATGCAGCAAAAGAAAATGGCGCGATCGGCGGAAAGTTGCTGGGCGCTGGGGGCGGCGGATTCTTCCTGTTTTATGCATCTGCATTTCGAAAGCACGAACTGGTGCAACATTTGCAGGCAACTGGTAAAACAGTAAGGCCATTCCGCTTTGATCAAGATGGCCTGCGTGCCTGGACTGTGCGAGAACAGGTCAACTAAATTGAACTTAGGTGAAGTGAATATGCATATTGGAAAATTCGAAATCGGTAGTAGCCGTACATTTGTGATTGCTGAAATAGGCAACAATCACAACGGCAGCCTTGAACGTGCCAAGCATATGGTAGGTGAGGCGAAAAGGGCCGGTGCGGACTGTGTCAAATTCCAGATGCGGCATCTTAAAGATGTCTACCGAGCTAAGTCATTGCGGCGTGACGGGGAGGATCTCGGTACCGAATATGTTCTTGATCTACTGGAAAGATTTGAGTTGTCCGTGGAGGAGCAGCGGGAGTTAGCGACTTATTGTGCTGATAATGACATCTTGTATCTCTGCACCCCCTGGGATAACCGAAGTGTTGATATTCTTGAGGATTTTGGCGTCCCAGCCTATAAAGTTGCTTCAGCTGATTTAACGAATATGCCACTGTTGGATCGATTGTCAGCGACCAACAAACCTCTCATACTTTCAACTGGGATGAGCACACCGGCTGAGGTTGCCTTTACAGTAGAGTTCCTGACCAAGCGTGAAAGCAGTTTTGTACTTCTGCACTGCAACAGTACCTACCCCGCGCCTTTGCAAGATATAAACCTCAAATGGTTAACTAAACTCAGAGACATTCACCCATTGGTTGGCTATTCAGGTCACGAACGCGGAACAGCTGTTTCGTTGGCAGCTGTCGCGCTTGGTGTAATAGTCGTTGAAAGGCACTTTACCCTCGACCGCCAAATGGAGGGCCCCGATCATGCTGCGAGCCTGGAGGTTTCTGAGTTTGGCTTAATGGTGGAAGGTATTCGAGAAATCGAACAAGCATTAGGCGACGGGCTTTCGCGGCGGATATCTCAAGGTGAAATGATAAATCGAGAGAATCTGGCGAAAAGTCTGGTTGCCTCAACTAACCTCGCTAAAGGTACTACGATAGCGCCGGAGCATCTCAAGGTGTTGAGTCCTGGGCAGGGCTTGTCGGCCCAATATTATGAACAATTGATTGGAATGACTGTTGGTCGCGATATGGAGACCGAGGACTATTTCTATCCCTCAGACCTACAAGATAGTCGGGTTGAACCGAGGGCGTTCGGTTTCAACCGGCCTTGGGGTGTTCCAGTTCGATATCATGATTTCAAACAGTTCGAAGAGCGAGTGAAGGCGGACCTTTATGAATTCCATCTCTCCTACACGGATCTAGACTTAAATATCGATGAGTACCTAACAGGCACATACGATTGCGACTTTGTCGTTCACGCCCCGGAACTTTTTTCAGGTAGTCGCTTGATGGATCTTGCCTCTCCTGATGAGAGTTATCGAAACTATTCGATTGTAGAAACACAGAGAGTTATTGATATCACAAGGTCTCTGAAACGATTTTTCCCATCAACAAAACGACCAATGATTGTCGCGAACATTGGCGGGTTCACGATGGATGCTCTTTTGCCATCTAGTGAAATTCAAGGGTATTACGAAAGGTTTGAAGATAGCTTGTCTAAACTCGATATTGAAGGCGCAGAGTTGATTCCACAGACCATGGCGCCCTTTCCTTGGCATTTTGGAGGACAAAGATACCAGAACCTGTTTGTTCATGTTGACGAGATTGTCACATGGTGTGAACGACTAAATTTAAGAATGTGTTTCGACGTGTCACATACTCGATTGACCTGCAACCATTTCGATGCGGACTTTTATGAATTCGCTAGAAAGGTCGCGCCTTTTACTGGGCATCTGCATATTGGTGATGCTTCAGGTGTTAATGGCGAGGGTTTGCAGGTGGGTGAAGGTGATATTGATTTCGATAAATTGGGGAGTATTTTGAAGGATGGGTGCCCGTCTGCATCCTTTATTCCGGAAATATGGCAAGGGCATAAAAACGGTGGCGAAGGCTTCTGGGTGGCCCTGGATAAACTAGAAGGAACGTTATGACAGATAACAAAGTATTGCAGAGCATCGTTGCTGAAATTGATGAGTCAATCAGTGTAAAACAGCTACTTAAAGCAGATGCCAGTATCATTGGTCAAATTCATGCCCTCGCCGAGGCGTGCCTTGCCAGCTTAAAAAATGGCGGCAAGGTAATATTTGCGGGTAATGGTGGAAGTTTTGCAGATGCGCAACATCTCTCTGCCGAGTTCACGTCCAGATTCCTGTTTGATCGTCCGGCCCTCGCGTCAATTGCACTGGGAACAAACTCATCGGCTATGAGCGCTATTGGTAATGACTACGGATATGACCAGACTTTCGCGCGAGAGATTCAGGCTATTGCTAAGCCAGAAGATATTTTTGTAGCGATTAGTACGAGTGGTAATAGCTTAAATATAGTTAATGCTGTTGCCGCGGCAAGCGAGCTTGATGTTCCTGTAGTGATATTAACTGGTGCGAGCGGAGGAAAACTTAAGTCTTTGGCAAGTTGTATCTGTGTCCCCTCGAGCGATACTGCCAGAATTCAGGAAAGTCATATACTGATTGGCCATATCGTCTGTGGCATGGTCGAACGATTGTACTTTCCACAGCACGCTAAGGTTTCCTAATAATGAGCACTGTGGCAATAATTCCAGCACGAGGTGGTTCTAAAGGAATCCCTCGAAAAAATATCTATCCGATGCTGGGTAAACCCTTGATTGCCTGGTCTATCGAACAGGCACTTAAGTGTGACGGTATCGATTCGGTCTGGGTTACCTCTGACAGTGATGAGATCTTGAGTGTTGCGGAAGAATATGGGGCATCCCCGCTAGTGCGGTCCGCCGAGATTGCCGGTGATTTAGCGACGTCCGAGTCCGCGTGGATTGATGCGCTTAACCAGATCGAATCTTCAGGCGTAGATGTCAGTGTTCTGGTTGGGATGCAAGCAACCTCACCGGTGCGTGAATCTAGTGACTTGAAAGGGGCTCTGGAGAAATTCAAATCTGGTGGATACGACTCGTTGTTGAGTGTGACGTTAGTGGAAGACTATTTTGTTTGGCGGAAATCTGCTCAGGGGCTGGAGTCAGTCAACTACGACTTTAAAAGTCGAAAACGCAGGCAGGAAATTCAACCGAGCTATCTTGAAAATGGCTCTTTTTATGTGTTTACACCAACTTTGTTGCGTGAGACTAACAATCGTCTGGGTGGGAAAATTGGTATGTTTGAACTGGCTCGCCATAAAATGTACCAAGTAGACACCTTTGAGGACATAGCCCTTATTGAGGCCATAATAAAGGGCTACGAGTTAAACAAATGAGCAGCTATATCGAAAATCTGTTTTCTTTGGACGGGAAGGTTTGTCTGGTAACGGGTGCATCTCGTGGTATAGGCCAAGCCATAGCCGATGCCATGCATCTTGCCGGTGGCGTGGTTATCGGCGTCGGTCGCAGTATTGAGAGTCAAACCGCTAACAACTGGCGCTACATACAATGTGACGTAACGGATAGCAAAGAGCTAAGTGATCTCTTTGAGGAGATTAAAGCAACTTGCCAGCAGCTTGATGTGCTGGTTAATGCCGCGGGCATTACTCTGCCAGTAGCGAGTCAACCGGCAGATAGTGAGCAATTCATGAGGACTCTGGATACTAATCTTTCAGCTACGCACCGGTGTTGTATGTTGGCTGCTGACCTAATGAGTCTTAGCGCTAGTGGGTCCATCATTAATGTGACTAGCATCGGATCTGTTTTAGGCTTTCCAGGTAACCCCGCGTATGTTGCCTCAAAAGGCGGTTTGCGAATGTTGAGCAAGGCGCTCGCTTTTGATTTTGCTGTTCGAGGCATCAGAGTCAACAATCTGGCACCAGGCTATATAAAAACTGATATGACAAAAGGCAGTTTTAGTGACCCAATACTCCATGAGCAACGTTTGGATCGAATGATGATTAAGCGTTGGGGAGAATCCTCTGACCTGTGTGGAGCTGCAATCTACCTCGCGTCAGATGCATCTGGCTACGTAACAGGAACCGACTTGTTTGTTGATGGCGGGTGGTCCGCAAAAGGAATATAGATGAGCTTAGTAGGGTTTATGCAGGGTCGTCTATCGGCCCTAGTTGACGGAAAAATCCAAGCGTTTCCGGCAGCCAACTGGCAGAACGAATTTGCGTCGGCGGCGGCAATTGGTATAGGGGCCATGGAGTGGACACTCGACCAAGCTGACCTTTATCAAAACCCCATTATGACTCACCCAGGTCGGGCGAGTATTGAGGCATTAGTAAAGCAACACGCTGTCAGTATCCCATCACTGACCGGTGATTGTTTTATGCAGGCGCCGTTTTGGAAGGCTGCAACGGTCGAGCAGGCTTCCCGATTGAAACTGGATTTTGTCGCAATTGTTGATGCCTGTGCCAAATTAAAAATAGGCTTCATCGTTGTACCGCTGGTTGATGCTGGAAGGCTTGATACACGTGAACAAGAAGATCATCTGGTAAATTTCTTGAGCGAACAAGTCAGTTATTTTCAACGCAGCAAGGTGCGAATAGCCTTCGAGAGTGATTTTAAGGCTGAAGACCTTGCTCGGTTCATCGGTAGGCTTGACGCAGAATCTTTTGGTGTTAATTACGATATAGGTAACAGTGCGGCCTTGGGATTTGATCCGAATGAGGAGTTTGCCTGCTATGGTTCGCGTATTATTAATGTACACGTTAAAGATCGTATTCTTGGAGGAACAACTGTGCCACTTGGAAGCGGAGCAGCTTTATTCGATTTAGTATTTCGCTTACTTGCGAGGTCGGGTTACAAGGGGAATTATATCCTGCAGACTGCCAGGGCGACTGATGAGAATCATCAGGCTGTATTGAAGGGCTACCTGCAGATGGTAGAGCGTTGGCTTGAACAGCATGCTGCTTGAATTGCAAGGCAAAAATGTCTTAGTGACGGGTTCATCCGGCGGTATTGGTAAATCCATTGCACAACACTTTGCTAGTGAAGGCTGCTCAGTTGCTGTAAACGGCAGAGAGTCCGCACGGGTGCAGGCAGCGATTCTATCAATACCGGGTAGTGTTGGGGTTGTTGGCGATGTTTCTACAGTTCAGGGTGCCAAATATGTCATTGCAGAGGCTGTTAGGCAATTGGGCGGTCTCGATATTGTCGTTTGTAACGTCGGCTCTGGCCGTTCTGTACCTCCTGGAGAAGAAGATTTTGGCGAATGGCAGAGGGTTTTCAGCGTCAATTTGTGGAGCACAACTAACACTGTCGAGCATGCCGTGCCAGAACTGCAGAAGCATCAAGGTTGCATACTGTGCATTTCATCTATCTGTGGTAACGAAGTCATTCCCGGAGCTCCAGTAACCTATTCGGTCGCGAAAGCCGCTTTAAATGCCTATATCAAAGGTATTGCCAGGCCGCTTGGTAAAAGAGGGGTTCGAATCTGCGGTATCGCACCAGGTAACATGCTCTTTGATGGATCTGTCTGGGAGAAAAAACTGGCGGAAAATAGGTCCGCCGTCGAAACGATGCTGGGAAAGGAAGTGGCACTCTCCTCGCTGGGATCCCCAGATCAAATAGCTAGAGCTGCCATATTTTTAGCCTCACCCCTGTCGAATTTTATAACCGGTAGTATTTTGACCGTAGATGGCGGACAAGTCCGTGCTTAATTGAGATGACACTATGAAACATGACAGTTTGCAGAAATTCAGCCTCGAAGGTAAAACCGCTCTGATTACAGGGGCAGCGGGTCTATTAGGTATGGAGCACGCTAAAGCCTTGCTGCACTTGGACGCTGCAGTTGTTTTAACGGATATTGACTCTACTCGGCTATTGGCTGCAAAAAAGCAGCTGGAATCGGAATTCAATCCAGAAAACATTCAAATCCAAGAGATGAATGTCGCCTCGCTGTCCTCCATCCGAGGTGTACAGCAAAGTTTGCAGGATGCCGGTTTAGTAGTTGATATACTTGTCAACAACGCAGCGATTGACCCGAAAGTCGATGCAAGTTCGTCAATGGTAGAGTCCTCGCGGCTTGAAAATTTCTCATTGGAGCAATGGGAAATGCAAATTTCTGTAGGATTAACCGGGGCTTTTCTTTGTAGTCAGGTCTTTGGTGCTGTTATGGCGTCAAGCGGCCGTGGTGGCGTCATTTTGAATATTGCCTCTGATCTTTCTGTTATTTCACCTGATCAAAGACTGTATCAAAAAGAGGGTATACCTGCTGACATGCAACCCGTAAAACCTGTTACCTACTCAGTCATCAAGGCTGGGCTTGTTGGGCTGACTCGCTACCTGTCCACCTATTGGGTCGAGCAAAATGTTAGGTGTAACGCATTGTCCCCGGGTGGAGTAGAAAACAATCAGGGTCAGGATTTCGTCGATAAACTTACCTCGCTAATCCCTATGCAACGTATGGCGCATGTTGATGAGTATCATTCAATAGTCCAGTTTCTCTGCTCTGACGCATCTGCTTATATGAATGGCCAGAATATCGTTATGGATGGTGGTCGTTCGGTCTGGTAGTAAATGATTTTTTAAGGATGACGAGGCACCTCAGTGACCAATGACTGATGTCGTTTCGTTTACCTTTTTGGGGTGGGAAATTTTAGATAGCTCTAGGTTCATATTGAAGCAGGCAGGGCGTGGCGAATTATGACAGAAAAACTAGTGAAATTTATTCGTCAGATCTACCACACGGATGAGTTTATCGCGCTGTGCGAACCGGTTTTTAAAGGCGCGGAGAAAGAGTATTTAATTGAGGCGATTGATAGCACCTACGTTTCCAGCGTTGGTAAATACGTAAACCGTTTCGAGGAAAATATAGAAAAATTCACGGGTGCAAAAAAGGCAATTGCCACAGTTAATGGCACGGCGGCTATACACGCAGCTCTTTACCTTGCGGGAATACAGGTCGGCGATCATGTGATCACGCAGGCCATGACCTTTGTGGCGGCGTGTAATGTTATGTTTCACATGGGGGTCAGTCCTATATTTGTTGATGTATCCCGAAAAACGCTTGGATTGTGCCCGGTTGCGCTTAATGAATATTTGGCCTCAAATGCCGAGATCGATGGAAACGGTATCTGTCGACATAAGGTATCAAAATGTAAAATCGCCGCGGTGCTACCTATGCATACATTTGGCCACCCGGTTGAAATGGATGAGTTGCAGCAGGTTTGCGATAAATGGCATATAGAACTTATTGAGGATGCTGCTGAAAGCCTGGGGTCCTATTATAAAGGGCAACACACAGGCACCTTGTCTCGATACGGAGCCTTGAGTTTCAATGGTAATAAAATCATCACAACGGGAGGCGGTGGTATGCTTCTGTGTGCCGATGTTGATGATGGTGTCAGGGCAAAGCACATAACTACCACCGCAAAGAAACCGCATCCTTATGAGTTCTATCATGAAGAGGCTGGCTTTAACTATCGGTTACCCAACTTGAATTCGGCCTTGGGCTGCGCGCAGTTGGAGCGATTGCCAGAGATAATTACGCAAAAGCGCAATTTGGCGGCATCATATAGAGCATTTTTTGTAGATTCAGAATATACATTTGTTGATGAACCAGAGCATTGCCGCTCTAATTATTGGCTCAATGCTGTTATCTGCAAGGACTTTGCTGCTAGGAATAACCTCCTGAAAGAAACTAACGACAGTGGTGTAATGACAAGACCTGTTTGGAACCTGATGCACACATTACCGATGTATGCCAATGCATTCCGAGGTGAACTTCATAATTCAGAATGGCTGGCACAGCGAATTGTTAATTTGCCCAGCACCGCAGTCGAAGTTTAGCTGAATGCGAAGAATACTGATTTTTACTGGCACTCGAGCTGAATATGGTCTTCTGTTCTGGCTGCTGAAGGAAATTCAGGCTAGTGATTCACTGGCTTTGCAGATAGTTGCGACCGGTTCTCATCTGTCTCCTGAATTTGGCCTGACTTATCAACAAATTGAGAGCGATGGTTTTGCCATTGATGAAAAGTGCGAAATTCTGCTCTCATCAGACACACCCGTCGGAGTTTTGAAATCGATGGGATTAGCCACTATTAGTTTAGCCGAATCTTTTAGCCGTCTATCACCTGATGTTTTAGTGATTCTCGGCGATAGATTTGAAGCATTGGCTGCAGCGCAAACGGCACTTATTCTCAAAATACCCATTCTGCACATCCACGGTGGTGAGTTGACCGAGGGAGCATACGACGATGCCATCAGACACTCTATTACCAAAATGAGTACATATCATTGCACCACCACTGAAGAGCACCGAAGACGTGTAATACAGATGGGTGAAAAACCTGATCGCGTAAAGAATGTCGGAGCTCCAGGGTTGGACCATGTAAGCAAGACTGCCCTCATGTCATCGGAAGAATTGTCAGCTTCAATTAGTTTTAGGCTGGACCGTCCATTCTTCCTCATAACTTATCATCCAGAAACAATGTCGAAGCGTGGTGCTATCGATGATTTTGGACATCTACTGACAGCACTTGATTGCTTTAGCGACCATCAGATTGTCTTTACCTATCCTAATGCGGATGAAGGTGGGCGGCAGATTATTGCGTTAATTGATGATTATGTAGCGACATCGGGTGGACGTGTGGTTGGTGTACCGTCATTGGGCCAGGTCAGGTATTTGAGTGCGATGAAACACTGCCGGCTGGTCATTGGAAACTCCTCCAGTGGCATAATTGAGGCGCCATCCTTTCATGTACCAACAATAAATGTAGGTAACCGCCAAAAGGGCAGAGCTGCGGCGGCATCTGTAATACATTGTGATGTCGAGAGAGATGCGATTGTGCGTTCTATCCGCCTTGGGTTGTCTGAAACGTTCCGCAATGATGAGCTGGTATACGCCAATCCCTATGGACGTGGCGATGCCAGCGGCCAGATTAGAAAAGTACTCGAGACTATGGTGCTAGATCCCATTAAGTCTTTTTTTGATCAACCAGAAGTCAGGACCCAATAGTATGTTACATACGACTGTAATAGCTGAAGCCGGAGTAAACCACAATGGTAGCCTAGATATCGCGATAGCACTGGTAGATGCCGCGGTGCAAGCCGGCGCTGACGTTATCAAATTCCAGACGTTCAAGGCATCAAGCCTGGTAACCTCTGACGCGAGGCAAGCGGACTATCAAATTGTGAATACTGCACGGGCAGAACCACAAATTGATATGCTGAGGCGACTGGAGCTCGATCATAATTCCCATAGAGTTCTAATCAAATATTGTGAGTCCAAGGGTATCAGTTTTCTTTCAACACCTTTCGATAGCGAGAGTTTGGACTTTCTGGTTAATGATCTCAATTTATCCCTGCTTAAAGTGCCTTCAGGTGAAGTGACCAATGGACCGCTGTTATTAGATTTTGCTCGTACCAAACGGAAGATGATTGTATCTACCGGGATGTCATCTTTGGCTGATATCGAAAATTGCTTGAGTGTCCTTGCTTTTGGGCTGGTCAACCAGAAAGGTGTGGAACCGGGTGTAAATCAATTTCGCGAGGCCTATTTCTCTGCTGAAGGACAAAGGATGCTGCAAGAATATGTATCTTTGTTGCACTGTACGACTGAATACCCAGCGCCCTTTGAAGACATTAACCTGGCTGCTATGGACAGCATGAGGTCCGCATTTGGTCTTCCGGTAGGTTACTCAGACCACAGCACTGGCATAGAAGTCTCTGTGGCAGCAGTTGCCCGCGGGGCCAGGATCATCGAAAAGCACTTCACTCTGGACCGTACAATGGAGGGGCCGGATCACAAGGCGTCTCTGGAGCCTCAAGAACTGTCATTGTTGGTGAGTTCTGTCCGAAATATTGAACGCGCTATCGGTGATGGCCTGAAAGGACCTAGGCCTTCTGAGGTTAAAAATATTGTGATAGCCAGAAAAAGTCTGGTGGCTAGAAATGCAATTAAAAAGGGTGAGGTCATCACCGCCGATATGCTCACTATTAAGAGGCCGGGTTCTGGTCAGAGTCCGATGAATTACTGGAATTTTGTCGGTTCTGTTGCCCTAAGAGACTATCGTCCTGATGAGGTTATTGTATGAAAATAGGGTATTTCGCCGACGGACCCTGGTCGCACAAGGCGATTAAGTTGATTTGTGATGAAGCGGATATTGAGATCGTCTTCATTACTCCTAGGTATGACACTCAGGATCCTGTACTTCGAAAGTGGGCCGAAGAGCTAGGTGTACCATTTTTGGTGCATGAGAACGTAAATTCCGCCGAGTTTCTGCAGACCATCAAGTCGCTTGGCGCGGACCTTCTGGTGTCTATGTCTTTCAACCAAATTCTAAGAAAAGAGATTATTGACCTTGCACCCTTTGGCTTTATCAATTGCCATGCTGGGGCGTTACCATTTTATCGTGGTCGAAATCCGCTGAATTGGGTGTTGATCAATGGTGAGAGCCATTTTGGTATCACCGTACACTATGTCGATGAAGGCGTAGATACCGGCGATATTCTTCGGCAAACAATGTATGAAATAGTAGAACACGATGATTACGGTACTTTGTTGGTGAAAGCTGTAGATCAATGTGGATTGGTTCTCCTGCAGGCCATCAGGGATATCAGGGATAACACCACGAAGCGCCTTGTTCAGGCTACTATACACCCCGTTGGGGCCTATTTTGGTCGCCGACTTAATGGTGATGAGATACTTGACTGGTCAGCTTCGACACTTCGATGTTTCAATTTTGTCCGCGGAGTAGCACATCCCGGCCCAGGCGCTCGGACATTCAGGAATCAGCTGGAATATGCCATTTTGGCAGCGGAGTTGATACCCGCCGCGCCTGACTATATAGCAACAACCGGTGAGGTTGTTGGGGTCAGAGATAATGGTGTAGTGGTTAAGACTGGAAGCTCCACGTTGTTAATCACTCAGGTTGCGAGGATCGACCCAAATGGTGCGGTAGGACCGAGTTACGTTCCCAGATTCAGAGTTGGTACTCGTTTAAACCCGGTTGGTGAATAATATGATGGATTGGAGAGAAGTTCTAATTTCACCGGATGCTACTTTAAGCGACGCGATGAAAGCCATTGAGTCAGGTTCCCTAAGAATTGCGCTAGTGGCGGATGCAGAAGGTGGTCTGCTTGGTGTCGTCACAGATGGGGATATTCGCCGTGGCCTGTTGAGAGAAGTGTCTCTCTCCATGCCAGTGTCATTAGTGATGAACAAGAACCCCAAAACTGTCGGGCCAGCGACCGAGAGGTCAGTCATTCGACTAATTATGGAAGAGAATGATATCTATTCCATTCCTGTAACGCAGAATAATATTATCGTTGGACTGGAAACCGTTCGGGATTTATTGACCCTGAAGCGACTGGATAATCCTGTCTTTCTAATGGCTGGTGGATTTGGTTCACGGTTAAAATCTTTGACGAAAAACTGTCCTAAGCCAATGCTGAAAGTTGGGGGCAAGCCGTTACTGGAACTGATTATCAATAACTTTGTCAGTGCTGGTTTTCATCGATTCTACATATCTACCCATTACAAGTCTGAGATGATTCGTGAGTACTTCGGCAATGGCAGCCAATTGGGTATTGATATTTCCTATGTACATGAGTCCACTCCCTTAGGTACTGCGGGAGCTCTGGGGCTTTTGCCTCGAGACGAAATAGACAAACCTATGTTTATGATGAATGGCGATCTTCTCACAACCTTGAACTTTCAGAATCTGCTGAATTTCCACGAGTCAAATAGTTGTGCTGCAACTATGTGTGTACGTGAATATAGTCATGCCGTCCCCTACGGCGTAGTCGAAAGCTCCGGACACGAAGTGAGGGGGATTTTAGAAAAGCCTAACTACAAATATTTCATCAATGCTGGCATTTATATGCTTTCTCCAGAGATGCTCACCGATGTGCCCTATCAGCAGCGTATAGACATGCCAGAATTCCTTTTGCAGCAAATCAATAAGAAGGTGGCTGTCAGTTCTTTTCCCCTGCATGAATATTGGCTGGATATCGGTCGTGCTGAAGATTTTGAGCAAGCGCAGGAAGATATTATCAATCTATGAATAAGGCACCAAACATACAGTGCATTGTCGTTGGTACAGGTAGTATTGCCCGTCGTCATATACAAAACCTGCGCAAGATTGATGCTTCCTGGATTGTGGCTTGTGTCTCTGCTAGTGGACGAACGATTATCGCAAGTGATCTCGGTGTCGATCTGGTATTCGACAGTCTTGAAGACGCGGTTGTTGCTAAGCCTAAATTTGCGATAATTGCATCGCCAGCTTCACTTCATCTTGAGCATGCACTCAAGTTTTTGAGAGCGGATATTCCTACACTGATAGAGAAGCCGTTGAGTGACACGTTGACGGGAAGTGCGCGCCAAGCTGCTTCAGAGTTGCAGAAGTACAAACACCTGATTGATGTTGGCTACAACCTTCGTAACGCACCTGCTGCGATCCGAATGCAAACACTGCTTGAAACGAAGTGCATCGGTAGACTGACTACAGTGATGTTACAGGTCGGGCAGTTTCTCCCGGATTGGCGGGTGGTGGATGACTACAAACAGAGTGTTTCTGCAAAAAAAACGCTGGGTGGTGGTGCTTTACTGGAGCTGAGCCATGAGCTCGACTACTTGCTTTGGCTGTTTGGAAGCTTTGATACAGTCTACTGCATTGAGGGTAGATCGGACATTCTGGACATAGAAGTTGAAGATCAGATTGATGCGGTCTTCACCTCTCAATCTGGCTTGGTTGCCTATGTCCATCTGGACTTCTTGCAGCGTGTAGTCAGTCGCAATTGCAAAGTCATTGGCGAGGAGGGCACGCTGGAGTGGGATCTACTTACAAACACTATTTCAGTAATGACTGCAGATAAAGAACCGGAGTTCCTAAACCTAGGTAACGGCTATGACCGCAATGACATGTACATCGATGAACTTCATAACTTTGTCAGGTTCATTGAAGGTAAACAAAAGGCAACGGTTGGGTTACCGCAAGCACGTAGCGTCATGGCGTTGATAGCGGCCTGTCGTGACTCAAGCCAGTCCGGTGAACGCGTTTCTATCGAGTTTCCAGCCCATGATTAACTACGCATTTGTCTTCGCACGAGGTGGCTCGAAGGGGTTGCCCGGCAAAAATATCAAAATATTGGGAGGCAAACCATTAGTCGCTCACTCAATTCACTGTGCAAGAAATGAAGGCTCTATTTCAAAGGTTTTTGTCTCAACAGATTGCCCTTATATAAGCAAAGTTGCTGTTGAACACGGTGCAGAGGTCATTCATCGTCCAGAAGAATTGGCTTCGGATACTGCTTCTGAGTGGCTTGCATGGCAGCATGCGGTGCGGCATGTTGAGTCAACCTATGGTGAATTTGATCGGTTTATAAGCTTGCCGGCTACGAGCCCGTTGAGGTCAATTGAAGATGTTCGAGATTGCTTGTCTGTCTTGGATAGTGAAACAGATATGGTTATTACTGTTACGCCGGCGGCCCGAAGTCCTTGGTTCAATATGGTGAAGTTAGACGACCAGGGTCTGTGCCATCTCGTTAACGATGCCGGTCAGTTTCATCGCCGGCAGGATGCACCCGAAGTCTTCGATATGACTACTGTTGCCTATGTAGCAAGACCTGCATTTGTTCTGGCGAATAAGGGGGTATTTGCAGGCAGGGTTCGATCTGTAATCATTCCGAAAGAAAGAGCCGTAGATATTGATGATTTGTATGATTTCAAAGTCGCAGAGGCGTTAATCAAAAGTGAATGATTTGGAAGGTAAGTGTTTCGTATTGTTTGGGGCCGGTGGCCTGATTGGCCAGATATTGCTTCAAAATCTCTTGGATGCCGGCGCACTAGTTTGTGCTGCTGATAATAGTCAGGTTGCGTTAGATCGTCTTGCGGAAAAGTACATCGGGAACACTCAGGTGTTCGTTGAGTATGTAGATATCGCTGATGCTGGACTACTTGCCGCTCTTTTCCTGTCAGTTAAAGCTCGCGTGGGGCGGGTTGATGGCGCGATTAATACTTCTTACCCCCGGAATCCAAACTATGGCCGACACTTTTTTGATGTGACTTATGAGGATTTTGGGGAAAACCTTCAGTTGCATCTGGGTGGCTATTTTATGGTTCTGCAGCAAGCCGCGAAATTTGCCTTGGACCAGGACAGCAAGTTTTCTCTCGTTCAGTTTTCGTCCATTTACGGGGTTATTCCTCCTAAATTTTCCATTTATGCGGGAACCCAGATGACAACACCGGTTGAGTATGCAGCAATTAAATCCGCGTTGTTGCATCTCACCAGTTATGCAACCGCATATACAAAGGGGTCGAAATTTCGGGTCAACTGTATAAGTCCAGGTGGGATTCTAGATCGCCAACCCGAAAGCTTTCTCGAAAACTATCGAGCCCAGTGCCAAAGTAAAGGGATGTTAGATCCCGGGGATATTGTTGGAAGTGTATTGTTCTTATGTTCTGACCAGTCACAATACGTTTGTGGGCAGAATATTGTGGTTGATGATGGATTTACGGTCTAGTCCCTGATTTTGACCAATCGATTTAAGTAGGAAACAGGCTAAATGAAAGATGGTTTTGTGATAGCGATTGTCGACTATGGAATGGGTAATCTTCGTTCTATAGAAAATGCAATAAAACATATCGGTAACTATGATGTGAGGGTAACTAATGATCCGGCGGATATTGAAAGATCCGATTGTATCGTCATTCCAGGTGTCGGTGCGTTCCGTGATGCAATGTATAATCTCGAGTCGCGAGGTCTCGTTCCAATTTTGTCGAAACAAGCCTTTGACGAAAAAAAGCCGATACTGGGTATTTGTCTGGGTATGCAATTGTTTTTTGATAGCTCTGAAGAGGGGCAGGTGACTAAAGGTTTAGGCTGGATTCCTGGTCCGGTTAGATATATTGATGTGAAATCACCTTATCGTGTCCCACACGTGGGTTGGAATAACTTGCAATTTAGAGTGCCGAGCAGGTTATTGGACAACCTGGGCGAGGATAAAAATTTTTACTTTGTGCACAGTTATCACGCAGTTTGTGATGAGAGATATATTACAGCGACGGTGGACCATGGCATTGAGGTTACAGCTTCTGTGCAATCAGGCAATATCTATGGAATGCAGTGTCATCCGGAAAAAAGCCAACAGAATGGCATGATCGTGCTGAGGAATTTTTTGGATATGGTAGGAGATGGATTGGATGCTTAAGAAAAGGCTCGTACCTTGTATCGTCACCAAGGGAGAACTTGTCGTCCAGAGTTTTGGCTTTAATAGGTATCTCCCCATCGGGGACATAAAGACTGCGATTGAATTCTTTGTCAATTGGGATGTTGACGAAATAATTGTTATAGACATCGATGCCAGCCGAGAAGGCCGGTCTTTTAACCTGGATCTGGTTAGTTGGGCGGCAACTGAATGTTTTGTACCATTGACTATTGGCGGTGGCATATCCACGCAGCAACACATTCGTGATCTACTGAAAGTGGGAGCGGACAAAGTTTGTGTCAACTCAATAGCGAGACGAGATCCCAATTTTATCGCCGAGGCGTCGGCAGCCTATGGGAGCCAGTGCATTACAGTCTCGATAGATGTGATAGAAACGCCAGATGGCTACCGGGTCTATGATTACTTGGCCAAGTCTGCGTTGCAGCAAAGTCCCGCAGCACTTGCTGTCGAGATGGAAAGTTTGGGGGCTGGCGAGATATTTGTTAACTCTGTGGATAGGGACGGAAGCCGAAGGGGATACGATCTTGAGCTACTGCATTCCATCAGTTCGCGGTTGAAAATACCTGTTATTGCTTGCGGAGGAGTGGGCTCCTTCCGTCACTTAGCACCCGGAGTAATTGAGGGTGGGTGTGAAGCAGTCTCAGCCGCTAATATTTTCCAACATTCCGAACACAGTACTATTGCGGCTAAAGCGCATTTGGTAAGTTCGGGAGTAGATGTTCGATTGAGTTCGAATGTCAAATATAAGGATTTTGAGTTCGACCTGATGGGTCGACCATTTTAATTGGAATGGGTAATGGAAACGTTATGAGATATTGTACGCGCTGTTTATATCCAGCAAACCATCCATTAAACATTACCTTTGACTCAAGGGGTGTTTGTAGTGGATGTCTGGTGCACGAAGAAAAATATGAAATAGACTGGAGCAAGAAAGAGCAAGAATTCGAAAATATTCTGGCCCAGTATAAACATAGGCCTGGTACTTCATATGACTGTATCATTCCCGTGTCGGGTATTGGTGATGATTTTTTTGTGGTCGACACCATAAAAAACAAATTTGGGATGAACCCGTTACTCGTAACTTACAACTCCCAGTTCAACACTAAAGTCGGCGTTCGCAATCTCGCCCGCCTAATCACAGAACTTGACTGTGATCATATGATGTCGACCGTGGGACCTGACACTGTTAAGGAAATCACCCGAGTTACTTTACGAGAATTTGGTGATATCTATTGGCATGTGATTGCAGGTATTAACACTTTCCCAGTTCAGGTGGCTACGAAGCTGGACATTCCACTGATTATATGGGGAGTTAACGGTTGGCTTGACCAGGTAGGAATGTTTTCTCATCATGATCAGGTAGAGATGACCAAGAAGGTCAGGAAGGAACATGCAATGCGTGGTGTTGATGCTGCATCTCTAATAGGCATGAGCGCTGCTATATCATCAAAGGATTTACAGGCATTTACCTACCCTTCAGATGAACAACTAGAAAAATCTCGAGTTCGAGGACTGTATCTGGGCAACTACATTTTCTGGGATTCTAAAATCCAGACTGAAAAGATGATCGAAAAGTTCTCTTACGAAACTTTGACTCAGGAACGTACGTACAACACTTTCGAGTCTATTGCTTGTTGGAACAACGCCAGCGTCCACGATTATGTGAAATTCCTAAAATATGGTTACGGAAAAGTAACAGACCACGCCTCTCGTGACATACGATTGAAGCGAATAACCCGTGCCGAAGGGGCCAGGCTAGTAGAACAATATCAATCAGTTGTTCCTGAAAACCTCCAACTTTTGCTTGAATGGATTGGCATGTCCCAAGAGGATTTTTTGGCAACGGTCGATAAATTTCGTGACCCGCAAATCTGGCTGCAAAAAGATGGCGACTGGATGCTTAGAGACTCAGTTATGGAGCATATTGATGACGCTGGCAGTGAGGAGGTGCAACTTGAAAGTACCAATGCCAATGAATACGCGCTCACTGATCTGAAAGAGGTAGAAGAGCGAGAAGAAGGTTATATTTTGCTGGGACGTGCCTATATGGACGAAGTTAACTATAAAGCGGTAGAGGGCTAACACAAATGGAATATTGTGCAACGTGTGTGATGCCAAATACAAAACCGGGTGTTGTTCTCGACAGCCGCGGGATGTGTAATGCCTGTCGTGCTCGAGAACTGAAAGATAAAATTGATTGGGTGGAAAGAGGCAAGCAGCTCGATGAGATTGTGGCTGATGTGAAGGCGGCTAATCACCCATTTTATGACTGCATAGTGCCTGTTAGCGGTGGTAAGGATAGTTGGTTCCAGGCAATGATTCTGGCGGAAAAGTATGGTTTGAAAGTACTTTGCGTGACGCTTACAGCGCACCTTCCAACCACAGAAGGTATCGAAAATCTTAATAATATGATCAAAGATTTGAATGTCGATCATATGAAAATCACGATTAAGCCCAGTGTGTTCAGGGCTATCAGGAAGAAGTGTTTCATACGGCAGGGAGAGCCAAATTGGGCGGAGCACTGCGCGATGTTTTCCAGCGTGATAAATACCGCCCTGATTTATGAAGTGCCTTTGGTCGTCTGGGGGGAAGATATAGCTTTTGAATTTGGTGGTATACAGAATCAGGAAAGTAAGCCGAGCGCCTTGGCGATCGATAAAAACGACCTGATCAAGGAAAAGACCGTTAGTGATTGGTTGGACGATGATATCTCCGAAAGAGATACGCTGTTTTACAGGTACCCAGCTTACGAGAAATTGGAAGCGTCGGGTATAAACAGCATCTATCTAGGTCACTACCTTCGATGGTATGGGCGTAAAAACTATGAGATTGTGAGCCAGAGAGGTTTTACGGGTCGGAAAAGTGGACCACTTGCGGGTAATTTTCTTGACTACGACAATATTGATGAGAAGTTGTGTGAGATTAACATCTGGTTCAAGTATCTGAAGTTCGGCTTCTGGCGTTCCACAGACCAATGTTGCTATGACATATGGAATGGCCGACTTAGTAGAAAAGATGCCGTAGAAATTGTCAGCAAGCTCAGTGATGAGTTTCCTGCTGAGTACTTCCAGGACTTTCTCCGCTTTCACCATGTCACTGAGGAGGAATTTTGGGATACCGTGGAGAAATTCCGGAACCACAAAATCTGGGAGATGGTTGATGGGGAATGGCGATTGAAGCAACCCTTAAAAGCTAGTTAACCGAAGCCGGTTAGCTAGAGTCGGATTTTGTAAGTTAGATGTTCGTAAATAGTTCCTTGGCAGTGCTAGTGTCGAATGGTGGTCGTTCTGCTCGATCTTCCGTCACCGATCGATAGCTTACTTTTACTTGAATGTATGGACAGGTATAGATGGTGTCGATGGCGAAAAGAATTGGTTTGATAGTTGATAACCCCAAAAGGGATTTGAAAGGGTTAGTGATACTTGCCACCCACCTGATCAAAGCGGGGCATGAGGTTCACTTCATACCCATGTATTTTCAGCATGTTGACACTTTCCTTGGAAAGGTCGATTTACTGGTTGTTAATTATGTGCGTTTGAATAATCGAGCTTTTCTTGAAAGGTGCCAAGCTGCTGGTGTTCCAGTTTATGTGCTTGATACTGAGGGTGGGATACTCTCTACGGACGGCATAGATTCACCTGAGAATTGGGCAAGACACTTGGGAGAAACGGGCTTGGGGGCCTTGGTTGCCGGTTACTTCTTTTGGGGCGCTAAGACTTTTGAAGCATTTTCCGCATACAGTCAGATAGATAAATCTGATTTGTTTCTTACAGGCTGCCCACGCTACGACCAATGTGACCGAAAATGGGTGGGTATGCTAAAGCCTCGCTATGAAAACCACATTCTTGTTAATGCAAATTTTTCGGCCATCAACCCTAAATTTGGATCCAGTGTTGAAAGCGAGAAGAGTGCGTTTAAGTCTGTCGGCTGGGATGGGGGCTATGTTGATGAATTGTATGAACACTTGTTGGCGATATTTCCCAAGTTTATTGATGAGGTAAGGTTTATTGCCGAGTCGATGCCGACAAGAAAGGTGGTGGTAAGGCCACACCCATTCGAAGACCTTAAGCCCTATACTGCAGCGTTTGAAAAATTTGAAAATGTTATTGTTGATGGCGATGGGGATGTATTTGATGCTATTTCCCAGGCTGCGTGTGTCGTCCACCTCAATTGTGGAACCGCAGTGGATTCGTTGATAATGAAAGTGCCGCCGATATCCATTGAGTACCTGAACGATGCCTTGATGGCAAAACATACTCCGATTCCTTCTAAAGTGAGTTACCGGGCTCTGGGTCGAGATGATTTGATAGACGCCATTAACCATCCAGGGGTCAAATATGCCCAACTTGTTGAAGAAGGTGTGGTTGCTAGCTATGTAGAAGGTTTTTTCTACCTGTGTGATGGTGATGCGGGTGAAAGGGTCGCCTCAGTCATAAAACAACGCGCGGAAGTTGAGGAAACTAAGAGTGTGGCTAGAAGTGGCCTTTTTGCCGGTCGTGATTCAGTGCACCAAACGGTCTACAAGGCGGTTTGTATGATATTTGGGTCAAGTTTTGTCAACGTTGCAAGGACAAAACTTTCAGCCAAACGCAAGGATAAATTCATTGACGTTCACTCTGTTCGCGAGTTATTCCAGTTAAGTGGTGTGGATGCTGCTGAACTGAATGTTGCGCATGTCGATGGGCTACTCCCGTTTATGTCTTTGACGTCCATTCGAGCTCGAATTCGACGCTGAATTTACATCGACTAATTACCGTTAATGTATATACCTGCCGTGTAGTTCTATACTCGGTTTAGAGGTTCCAAATGATTGTTATTACCACGCTCGCGGAATACCAGACAGAATTCTGGATCAATGTAGGTATCGGGCTGAAAGCCAGGGGGCATGATGTTGTTTTCCTGTCTTTTGATACCAGAAGCACCGAAATGCTTTGTTCAAAAGGGCAAAGAAATTATGATATTCCGAGCCTGAGCAAGAGATTATTAAGTGAAGGTGAGCTGGTGCCCGAAGATGTTTTCGCAGAGTTTGATCTCGAAGACTCGAATCTTTGGACCTCTCATGAGCGCATTACATTTTCGATAGCCGATTCGGTGGCGCTGAATTCGCGTCTGGCAGCCTACCTGCGCTCAATAGATAATGTTACGAAAATTCTAGTTACAGAAAATCCTGAGCAAAAAATTGATTTTGTGCAGGAATTAGGTGGTTTCTTGTCCGTCATTGCAGCCTATTTCGTAGCTCAAAAACATAACATTGACAATTATTTTCTGGAACCCTCATTTTTTAGCGGTATGCTTTTTGGCCTCGTAAATACCTACGGCTCGCTTGACGCCGGGGACGTATATGCCGCCGTCGTGTCTCCGGAAGTTGAGTCCTATATTGGTAAGGCTATTGCGAATCAGTCAATAGTAATTCCAAAAAAAGACAAACATCAATATAACGCAGCACTAAAGAAAATTGTGAATTTGAAAAATCTTCGCCGTTTTGTTGCGAAAATCATAGATAAACATGTTTTGGGAAAACATCAGGAGTTTGGTTTTATCTACGTATACGCAATGAAGCATCTCTCGATGTTGATCAATTCTGTGCGCATGCGTTCAATGTATTCAGAGTTAGAGCAGATAGGTCCCTTCGTCTATTTTCCATTGCACGTGCCTGGTGATGCTGCGCTGACTCTCAGGTCTCCCGAATACTTGGATCAACTCGCGTTGATCGAGTATCTGGTGAGAGTGGTTCCTAGTGGTTATAAGATCGCGATAAAGGAGCATCCAGCCCAGATAGGAGCTGTTGATGTTGATCGCGTAAAAAGTATGGTGCGAAGTTACGATAATTTGGTAATCATTAATCCTGGTGTTAATAACTATAAGGTTCTAGGTGCAGCGGCGAGCATCGTTTCAATAAATTCAAAATCAGGCGCGGAGGCAGCTTTGTTAGGTAAACCCGTAGTGGTGATGGGGGACGCATTCTATAAAAACAGTCCACTTGTCGTGCGAGTTGAGCATATATCAGGACTCGCGACAGGGCTTAAACAGGCGCTCAGTCTTGAAGAGACGAGTGAGGCGGATCGGGCCAGATATTTTCAACGTGTCTGGGACAGGACTTTGCCAGGCGAATTGTATGTTAACAGCCTGCCTGAGATCGATACGTTTTCATCAACCATTATCGCCATGATTGAGCAACGTGGTAGCTAATAATAAATTAAGGGAGACACAAGCGTTGATCAGGGTTGGGATAGCAGGATTTGGAAAAATGGGTAAAATCAGGGCGAAAGCAGTTCTGGCCCATGCTGATATGGAATTGGTAGCCGTATTTGATATTAACGAGAGTGTGCTTGATGGGTTAGCTGACGTGGTTGGGTGTGCCAGTTTCGATGACTTGCTGAAGCAGGATATCGATGCGTTGGTTATCTGTGCATTTAATAGTGTAGCTTCTGAGTACGCAGCAAAAGGCCTTCAGGCAGGTTTTCATGTCTTTTGCGAAAAGCCCCCGGCAAAAACCGTAGCTGAGCTGGAGGTTGTTAGGCGTATTGAAGACAGTACCGGCTTGATCCTCAAATATGGCTTCAACCATCGGTTTCACTATTCTGTAATTGAGGCGAAGAAAATCATGGATAGCGGAGAGATGGGTAACATTCTCTGGATGCGCGGTGTCTATGGTAAGGCCGGCAGTATTGATTATCACAAGGAGTGGCGAAACTATCGCCAATATTCCGGTGGCGGAATATTGATGGATCAAGGTATCCATATGTTGGATCTTATGCTGTATTTTTCCGGTCAAAAATTCTCCGACGTTCACGCATATCTAACAAATGCTCACTGGGATGTTGAAGCGGAAGACAATGCTTTCGTCATGATGAAAACAAAAGATGGTCTGATCAGTACCATTCATTCCTCAGCTACCCAGTGGCGACACAAGTTCTTACTTGAAATCATGTTTGAACATGGCTATCTGAATCTTGACGGTATTCTATCGGAAACCAGAAGTTATGCGCCGGAACGGTTGATTATTGGTAAAAGCGAAAAAGAACACATTACCTATGCAATGGGCAAGCCTGATGAGATTGTGATGAACTTTGAGCAAGATGATTCATGGCAACTTGAAATCAATGAGTTTGCTGACGCGATTAATGGTAACAAAGCTGTTCTTCACGGTCGCAGTTCGGACGCAATGAATGTGATGGAACTTATTGAGGCGATATACGACCAATCAGGCTATTACCAAAATGCTTGAATTGGGAAAACCTTCTGGAGATATTAAGTGAAAATAGCGGTTCCCAATAAGGCATTTTCCATCAATGATACCCTGATCGCTGAACTGGGTGAATACTTTGATGACGTGCGAATAAACGAATCAGGTGAGCGTTACAACGGCTCGGCACTGATTGAGTTCATAGCTGACGCAGATGCTGTGATAATAGGCTTAGAAGATTTTAATAAAGATATTATAGATGCCTGTCCGGGTGTGAAAATCGTGGCCAAGTACGGTGTCGGTCTGAATAATGTTGATATTGCCTACTGTCAAGAGAAAGGCGTGAAAGTGGCCTGGCAAGCCGGTGTTAATAAGCTGTCTGTAGCTGAAATGGCGATTGGCTTTATGCTTATGTTGATTCGTAATCTGTATCTGACATCAAACCAGTTGAAAGCGGCAAATTGGAACAAGAGTGGTGGAGCAAATTTAAGTGAAAAAGTCATTGGTATCATTGGCGTCGGACATATCGGTAAAGAACTCATCCGTTTACTTGAGCCATTCCACTGCAAAATCCTAGTGAACGATATTCTTGACCAGCAAGACTATTATGCATCAGTTGGGGTTATACATGTTGAGAAAGAGGTGCTTTATCGCGAGGCCGATATTATAACTGTCCACACACCCTTGAACGATTCGACGGATCATCTTATCGACGCACAGGCATTTGGAATGATGAAGCCTTCTGCGCTTGTATTGAATACTGCTAGAGGAGAGTTGATTGACCTTGAAGCGTTAAAGCACGCGTTGCAAAGCCAGCAGATTGCAGGCGCCGCAATTGATGTTTATTATGAAGAACCCCCCGAGAATGCAGAACTGATTGCTATCGAAAATTTAATCACTACGCCGCATATCGGTGGCAATTCTATCGAGTCAGTATTGGCAATGGGTCGAAGTGCCATCGAATCACTAATTGAATACGAGAAAGGCTTAAAATGAAAATAATTGCGATGATCCCAGCCCGCCTGGGCAGTAAACGAATAATTAAGAAGAACCTCCGGTTGATTGACGGTCAGCCTTTGATTTCTTACATCATAGAAAGTGTGATGGCTTCGAATGCTTTTGATGAAATTTATCTTAACTCTGAAGCAGATGTTTTTCGCCTCATCGCTGAGGAAAAGGGCATCAGCTTCTATAAGCGCCCAGAAGTTTTTTCAAGCGACCAGGCGACAAACGACCAGTTTTCCCTCGACTTTATGAAGAATGTTGAAGGCGATATTCTGATTCAAATTTTACCTACTTCGCCGTTGCTATCAGTTTCTGAAATTCGTGAGTTTGTGAAAGCGATGATAGACCAGAAATTGGATACACTTGTGTCGGTTGAACATAACCAGATTGCCAGCGTTTATAAAGGTGAGCCAATAAATTTTGAGATGTGTAAGGTGAATCCGCCGTCGCAGACGATGGAACCGGTGATGGCTTATGCTACTGCACTGATGGGCTGGACTTACCCTAGTTTTCAGGAAAATATGGAAAAATTTGGCGCCGCATATCATGGTGGTGACGGCAAGGCTGGCTACTTTGAGTTGAGAGGACTGTCAACTATTGATATCGACAGGGAGGAGGATTTCCAACTAGCCCAGGCAATAATCAGCGCAAGAAAACAGAACACCGCGGCAGCTATAGAATATTATGATGAAGCAAGTTCAGATCACTCTGAGGCTCATGTCGAAAGTATACTTAAGAAGGACGGTGTTGAGTTTAATGACCTCTACGACGTCAATAAAGAGATTGTTGTGGTCAAAGATCTAATTGAATCGATGGATTCCTCCAAGTCATGGAGCAAGCGTGTGATAGACACCGACAGTAATTCTATGACCGTCATTTCGCAATTGCCCGGGGAAGGTAACCGGCGCCACTATCATCCAGATTGGAATGAATGGTGGTACATCGTCGACGGTGAATGGGAGTGGGAAATTGAAGGCGAAGTAAAAATTGTCAAGAAAGGTGAGATTGTATTTATGCAGAAGGGGCGTAAGCATAAAATAACCGCCAGTGGCAATAAGCCTGCAATTCGAATGGCCGTAAGCCGTTCAGATGTGGCTCATGTTTATCCTCGCGACAGTGACGCCTGAGAGTGATAGCCGTTATAGGGGGGACATCTGGTATTGGTCTTGAGACCGCAAAGTATCTGTGCGAACTGGGATACGATACCATTGTAGGCGGCCGACGCCAACTGCAGGAAATGAGTGTTGGTGGGTCGAGTCGGTTGGTTGATGTTACCGACGAAGCGAGTATTGAGGCGTTTTTTTCTGACCCGGATACTCCTCTTGAAGGTATTGTTTATGCGGCGGGGATTACTGCAAAAAAGCAATCTATAGAGGATTTTGATCCTGCGGTCCTCAATGCCATCATGGCGACCAATGTTACTGGTTTGCTCTTGTGTCTGAAACACGCCTACAAACAATTGAAAGCCTCAAAGGGACGGGTAGTTGTGGTGAATTCGCTAGCAGCCAGAAGCTTTAGTCAATTTTCAGGGTTTGAGTATACCACCAGCAAATCTGCACTGAGTGGCGTTGTTAAACAACTGGCGATTGAATTTGCGGTAGACGGTGTCTTAATTAACTCCGTGTTTCCGAGTATGACAGCTACGCCGATGTTGATCGCTAATGTTGATCCTGAACTGTTGCGCACAGTAGAGCAGCAAATACCCCTGCAACGGATTGTAGAACCCCTCGAAGTAGCTAAAGCCATAGCATTCCTCGTGAGCCGTGATAATACCTATATGACCGGCTGCGGACTTGATCTTAATGGAGGTCAGTATCTAAATGGCTGATTTTAGTAGGTACATGGTTGGAGCTTACGCAACGTCCCCGACACTTCAGGTTTGGGACGCCGAGGCTGAAACTGTCTATATGAGGGCAATGACCGAGGAATTAGGGACTATTCGTGGGTTAGAGCTGCCTTTTTGGGGTGACGGAGTTCATCCTCATGATAGTAAACTTTTTCTCAGTTTACTTGCGGACCACTGGGAGTTTGCGATTACGTGCTTGCCAGGCAATATGGATGGTCTCGTGTTGAACCCCCATTTCGGCCTCGCTTCAAATAATGAGGAGGGTAGGCAAGCGGCTCTGACTTTTTATAGTAAAGCAGCAGCAGCGGTTCGTACCCTTAATGATTATTTTGGTCGGAGGTCCGTGGTCAGCGTTGCTGTGGCGACCTCCCCGGCGCTGTCTCACCCGACTGCTTCCAGTTCTGCTGATGCGCTGTATCGGTCTTTGGAGACAATGTCGAATTACCAGTGGGATGGCGCGAAGTTAGCCATTGAGCATTGCGACAGTGGCAGGACTAAAAGTAAACCTGTTAAAGGCTTTCTGAATATCGAAGAAGAGCTGCAGACCATTGAAAAGCTCTTTGCCGCATCTGCTATTGAGGTTGGTATGACTATAAATTGGGCGAGGTCCGTGATTGAGCATCGCCATCCAGATGGTGCAGCTCAACATGTCAGGCAGGCTTTTGAAAAAGGCGTGCTGCGAGGTCTGATTTTTTCGGGCACAAGCGCCGTTGAGTCGGCCTATGGTCAATGGACAGACTTACACCTGCCGGTCGCCCGTGAGCCTGGTATCGTTGATTTTGAACCAGATTCCTTGATGACTGCCGAAGCAATGCGAAATTGCTTGTTCGAATGTGACTATCGTCAACTAGACTATATTGGGGTAAAGGTGCTTGCAGTACCAAGGGATTCAGCTTCTTGCGAGCGTAGAGTAGGAATAAATAGAGATACATTGCAGATACTGAATCAAGTAATTGATGGGCTATGACGTTAACGAGCGCCAAGCCAATGCACGTTCTGCAAATTGTAATGAAGAATACGAGTACTCTGGACTATTCTCTCCCAGTGTTATGGGGTATCCGACAGAAATATCCGACGGCTAAAATCTCTATACTGTATACGACACTTAACAAGAAACAAATTCTAAGGGATTCAATTTTCCTGGAAGAGTTTTGCTGTGAGAATGACATCCAGCAGTACGACTACAGTTCGTTTATTGTTGGCGTTCCAGCCGTTTTCAAAGCCCTCATCCTGCGCTTCTTCGAGCGATCCTACTCTGACAAGTTAAGCCTGGTTGAACTGAGGCGTGATAAGTTTAGAAATTTTGGTAAGGTGCTCAAATCGGTCCTGGTTCGGTACATGAAACCGGTAGAGTTACGCATATCTGCATTGTTGGTCCGGGCCAAGCGAATTCTACCCTCGCTGGCGCCCGACATTATTCTATTTGATAACAGAACCGTCACAGATTGTTATGGTCGTGATGAGCTCTACAGGTATTTTGAGAAAGAGCGAAAGCCCGTCATCCTTCTGCCCCATGCACCTCATTATATCCATGCTACTGATGAATTTTGCAGGTTCGATGAACACAACAGCAATTTGATGCCGAGTTATACAGAGCACTGGATGCCTTTTAAATTTGGGACGCCGTGGGAGGTCGCCATGGAGCACAAGACACAATTCATTAAGATTGGTTACCCAAGCCTTGATAGTCGATGGTGGAACCATATTCGTCAAGATGCAGATGATCGCGATGGTATTACTTGTTTGGTGATGACCCGGAAGTGCTTGCCTGAAGGTAAAGTCCGTCCACAAGGCTATGATCATTTTACCCTCGATTACGAGGAGGTTGTGCGCTTCTACAGGATGCTTAAAAACGTTGTCGATAAGCTAAGCTACTCTGTGAACATTGTCATAAAACCGCATCCTTCGAGCAGTGAACCGGAGAATAGGAAAATATTGGATCAGGTAGGCTTGACGGGTTATGCCATAACCTATGAGTCCTTCTATGAACTGTTACCCAGAGTGGACATGGTTGTTTCACAGTTCACTACGTCCCTGGCAATGCCCATAGCCTACAATATCCCGACGATGGTGGTGGCTGCTGAACTCCAGCAGTTTGTCCATAGGCAGTGGCCGGTTCTCGAAAAATATTACCAAGGGCTCAAATATTTCACGAATGAAGCTGATTTTGAAGACAAATTAGCGGAAATGTTCACGACCATTCATGAGCCGCAAAAGAAGATGGCTGATTATGAGCATCTGCGCCAGTTTTTTGAAGACCGTGCAATTGATACTGCGATTGATCGGATAGACAAAATTATGGCTAAAAAATCGTGAAAAAATGCTAAAAGTTTGGCAAAAATTTGTTGAAGTCGTCATGGGAGTGTTGATCGATTTTGTTCGAAAATATTCCGGCCGGCGACCCTACATTCATGGGAAGCGAAGCCGCGTTCTATTGGGGAAACGGACATCACTACTCAATACCGTCATCAATGTATCTTCCGGCAATGTAGCAATAGGTGATGACACAATATTTGGCCATAATTGTGTTCTTGCTACGGGTATTCATGAGTTTGAAGGGGGAATGAGAAAAAAATTGTATCATCGTAAAAACTTTAACCTTGAGGTAGCAGAATCTCCAGAACATGGGCATGACATCAAAATCGGTTCGGGTTGCTGGATAACCACCAACGTCACGATAATTGGTGGGGTAACCATCGGAGACAACGTTATCATTACTGCCGGTTCAGTCGTGACGAAGGATTTGCCTTCTTCCGTCATTGCGGGTGGAGTGCCGGCGAAGATATTGAAAAATCTAGCCTCTGAATGATAAACAAGATGGTTAAAAACACATTTGCTGTTCTATCTAACAGTCTGTTGACTTCTTTTCTTGGGTTTTTACTTGTCCCAATATTATTAGCGTCGGTCGGCACTGAAAAGTACGGATTGATCGTTTTGACAGTGTTCTTTTCTGTTCGTAATGGTGTCCTAGGGATTTTTATTTGTGGTATTCAATCTGCAATGACGAAGTTTGTAGCAGAGTTTACTGCCTCCCACGAGGATAGGAAGATTAGCGTTTTACTCAATAGCGCGCTGGTGTTCTATTTTTTGATAAGTTCATTGATCGTACTGTTTCTATACAGCTTCAAGGTCTATTTGCTGCAAACAGTGTTTAACGTACCCCTCGAATTTCTCGATGACTATTTAGGGGCGTTTGATTTTGTGATCGCCGCGGTATACTTCCAGTTCTTTAATCTTGTGCTGCTTGGCTACCTCGAGGGATTGCAGCAGTTTATGACATCGAAGTTGATAGACACATCCAGCTACTTGCTATATTTCCTTTCCGTATTGGCGCTCCTGCATTTCGGTTATGGTTATGTAGAGGTTATTAAGGCGCTGAGTTTGATGCATGTTGTGACGTTTTTAGTCAGTTTACTGGTTTTTAACTTCAAAAATGGCAAATATTCATTCACTTTGAGCCATGAACGTTCTACGCAATTGCGGTTTCTTAGGTACTGCGGTGCGCTTTTTTCGGGAGGCATTGCCGGCGTCTTGTATAATCAGTCTCCAAAATTTTTCGTGACAACTATTCTTACACCAGCAGCGCTGGGGATCTACGATATTGTCTCAAAGGTTCCGAATCTGGCGAAGACCATCATTGGTTTTGGTAATGCTGTTGTTGTCCCCGTTGCAAGTGAGCTATCGACAACTCGTGGGGCGGGTTCCACAGATCGGCTGTTCATTGTCGGTCTGAAACTCAATCTGCTCATATTTGTCCCATTCATTACCTGTTTAGTTTTACTGACAAATAACATTATCGAAATCTGGGTAGGTATAGATTACGTACAATACGGCTATTTGATGCAGTTTCTGTTTCTGGTTCCCCTGCTTTCGCTATTTATCAGCCATGGAAATTCGATATTTCTGGGTATTAACTACAGAATGGGGCTATTTTCCTCCTTTGGTTGGATAATATTCAGCATTAGCACCTTGTACATATTAGCGACAGTGGATCAGTTTGGCCTGTTTGCAATAGCAAGCAGTCGCAGTGTCGGCTTACTGGTTATCGTCCCTGTGTCGGTCGCAATATTTTTGGCCTACTTTAAGATACCAACGTTACCGTTTCTTGCGCGAATGTTATGTCTGGCTATTCTAGGCGTTGTACCCTACTCTGTAGCGGTCTTGATAGGCCCCATTTTTAGTGACAGTTCATTGTTGGGACTGGTTGTGGAGGGTGGGGTTGAATACTTGTCGTATGCCCTGTTCATCTATCTTGTTGTGTTGGATTCAACAGAAAAACACTACGTTGGGCGAGTGGTAGCGCTGATCTCACAAAGTGTGGGTCTGGGAACGCGAACATGATGGTAGATGACAGCTTTTGGGTAGGTCGTTTAGAGGTTGCTCAGGAGCTTAGTATTGGTAGCCCCACACTTTTCATTATTGGAGGTGTATAGCGACAGAAAATTGATTATCACGGCCCATTATATTGATCAGTGAATCTATTAATTGTCCAGTATAGGCTCAGTTTGCATTTGGTTATGGGTAAATATTCGTTAGCATGCATCGTGCTGTGCATGAAATCTCAATTTGAGGATTTAAAGGAACATTCAGATGAACAACGTAGATAGAATTTTTTCGGAAACAGCCAATAGTACAGACTTTGTTGATTCTTACCTGGGTTACTTGACTCAAGTGCTCGCGAAAATCGATCGCAGTGAAATCGCTGCGTTTGTTGACGTCCTTTTAGCGGCAAGGCAAGCAGGCTCAACAGTTTACTTTATCGGTAATGGCGGTAGCGCAGCGACAGCATCACATTTCGCCAATGATATATCCATAGGTACACGTTCTTTTGAAAAGCCTTTTAGAGCAGTGAGTTTATGTGACAATCTCGCCGTCATTACCGCCATTGGCAACGACAACGGTTACGATAATATTTTCTATGAGCAATTGGCAGTGCTGCTTAAGAAGGATGATGTCGTGGTCGCAATTTCTGCCTCAGGCAACTCAGGCAACGTCATACGAGGAATCGAGTATGCGAAGAAGATTGGTGCTAAAACCATTGGGCTCACTGGATTTGACGGCGGAAAGCTGCGCCCTTTGGTGGACCATACCGTCCATATCCCATCTGAGAAAGGTGAATATGGCCCCGTCGAGGACGGACATATGATCATCGACCATGTTGTCGGTAATTATTTAATGCGATTTATTAAATAAGAGAAGTGCCTCCGTTGCGTCTTGGTGGAGATTACCTGGTTTATAGTAGGTTTTCGGTGAGTTTTGTAGCGAGGCTTCTTCGTTCAGTGATGTACAATGTGAGTGGTTGTATGATAAACCTGAACGTAGAAGCGTGGGTTCGTTTGATGCGTGGAGAGCGACCGCAATCCACGCTGACGAGCCCTGATGATGCCATCTAGAGTGTTTCAGTCCCCAGCGGCGGACTCTAATCAATTTGACTGGCTGGAACATTGTGATTTCATTAGACATCGACGAACTAAAGACTAGCTTATGCGATACCTTATATATGTCGTAATGGCGTCGATCATGTTGCATTGGCCGAACATGCTTTATGGCTATTCGACGTTCACTGCGGTTTATCTGAAAAATTTTCTCCTGCTATTGTCCGTCGGTGTATTTGGTGTTTTAGGTTTTAGGAAGGTTGGCAACTTCGCTGGCTATTTTTTTGTGATGGCTGCTGTTGCTGTGATCTACTGCTACATCAATGGTCTGCTTTTTCATTCCTATGTGCTTAGGACAATATTTTTTGTGCTTCTTTGTGCATCTTTTTATCAATATCCCCGGCTCATGGACCAATTCATTAAGACTGGACTGTTGTTAAGTGCCTATTTAGGTCTTCAGGCACTGATACTCATCATACTGATGCTGTTTGATGTAACCTTACCTTACGATAGCATCAATTTTGTTGAAAGTGGTGGTAGTCGAGATTTCAACATCCTGGCGGGTTTCAGTAATGATAAGAGTTACTTCAGGACGATTTCATATTTTACGGAAACAAACAGGCTTGCCTACTTTCTGACACCCTCATTGTTTTTGAGCTACTACTACAGCAAAGATATCTTCTTGTACAAAATAGTCTTCTACTTAATCGTTGTGGCGATTTTAAGCACCTTTTCTGTATTTTCGTTTTTTTCCATTGCCTGCGGTGTACTGGTGTACATTTTGTATACTCGCAATAGTGGCAAAACTGCCATGTTGGTCTTTCCTTTTCTGGTAATTATTGGGTATATCATTTATAGCCTGAATACGGAGTTTTTGTCTTGGATGTTTGATAAGTCAGGCTCCAGTACGAGCAGGATTTTGGGGATTCTGACAAAAATTCAAATGGTTTACGACCGTCCGTACGGCTACGATGAAGCTACAGTGTCGAAAATGTTCGACTCAAAAGAGGCAACCCAAACACTTGGGAATTCAACACTGACTCTCCTCAATTGGAGTGTGATAGGGGGTATGCAATCTGCAGTTTTGCTCGGTGGTTTGCTGCTTATGTGGTTCGTAGAGCTGAAAAAGTTGCTGAAGACAAATAACAAATTTCTGGCGCTCTTGGCATGTGGTATGATCGCAAATCTTCTCCAGCAGTCCTTTTATGGTTCCTATTTTGAGTATTATTTCCTCGGTATGATGGCGATAGTCACGACGTACTCCAAATTGCTCCGCAGAGTTGCTGTCCTTCCTTCAGGAGGACCTAAAACATTGAATGCTTTCCTAAGCCGAAGACCGTCTGGTATTAGAACCTCTGGGATTAAACCAGCCGAGGTTAAAGCTGCCTGAATGCCGCTGATTCCGAATCGAAGTTGAACCATCACATGTGTAGGCCTCATTTTTTCCGCCAAGGTCCCCGTTATGTGAATGGGCCGGCATTTGTCATCTTAAAGCGAGAGTTAATAGTTTGAAAGAATCCTCTAAAGCACTTGTCACAGGCGGCACGCGTGGTATCGGTAAAGCGATCGCTGAGAAACTACTGGCAGAAGGTATGGAGGTTTACGTTAGTGGCACATCTGAGACTAGCCAGCCACCCAAGGGTTGTAGTTTACTGGTGGTTGATTTCTTGTCGGAATCCTCAGTTCTCGCGTTCCTCGAGGAGGTCAGAAGGCACGAGTTTGTTGTGGTCGTAAACAACGCGGGAATCAATAAAGTTGCTGAGTTTGAAAAAATAGAATTAGAGGATTTTCAAAATATTCAGCGTGTCAATCTAGAGGCGACATTTCGGGTCTGCCAGGCTGCTTTGGGGTATATGCGCTCAGTCAGTTTCGGTCGAATCGTTAATATAACGTCAATCTTTGGGCATATCAGCAAGGAGTATCGAGCGTCGTACAGCGCCAGTAAGTTTGGCGTAGACGGCATGACTACTGCTCTGGCAGTTGAGATCGCGGAATATGGGATCCTTGCAAATAGTGTCGGGCCTGGCTTCATAGACACCGATCTCACCCGGCGAGTTTTAGGTGAGGAAGGCATGAAGTTGGCACAAGCTAAGATCCCGATGAAAAGAATGGGACAACCGGAAGAGATAGCCCAACTGGTTTCTTACCTCGTCAGTCAGAATAATACTTATCTAACAGGCCAAAATATTATTATCGATGGAGGTTTTTCACGTGTCTGAGTCGCTAGTTATACAGTCACATAAAGGGGAATATATCGCTGCCTTTGATGCTGATGGCATTAGCGTGCTGAATAGCTCGCCTCCTGAGGACTGTTTTGTCATCATCGACAAGAAGATAGTGGAACTCTACGGCGATCGACTGGGTAATTTGTTGGCTGTAAGGCCCTATCTAGCCATTGAAGCCATTGAGTCCAATAAGTCTCTTGATAAATTTCAGGTTTATATCGAACACCTTGTGGAAGGTAAGGTGAGACGGGGTCAACAACTCATCGCGATCGGAGGCGGTATCATTCAGGATATCACCTGTTTTATTGCGACAACGATGATGCGCGGCTTACCCTGGGTTTTTTATCCGACCACGTTGCTCGCTCAAGCAGATTCTTGCATTGGTTCTAAAAGCTCCATCAATGTTGGCAAAATCAAGAATATTCTGGGTACTTTTACGCCACCGAACAAAATTATTATCGACACCAGCTTTTTGGAGACCTTGTCGCGGCAGGAACTGTGCTCTGGTATCGGCGAAATGTTAAAGGTCCATGCAATCAAGGGACCCGCGTCTTTTGATGAAATCAGCCTGAATTATGGACAAATTCTCGATGATCAGGCGGTCATGGAGGAGTTCATCTTCAAATCACTTAAGATCAAGCAGAAGATCGTTGAGTTGGATGAGTTTGATGTGGGCCCTAGAAACGTGATGAATTATGGTCATAGCTTTGGCCATGCCATAGAATCAGCGACGAATTTTGGTGTGCCTCATGGTGTTGCTGTAACAATAGGCGCTGATATGGCAAATTTTGTTGCAGCCAGTCTGGGGGTAAGCACGCTGGCTCACTTTGAGAGAATGCACCCGGTTTTGGCAGCCAACTACAGTGATTTTGGCCAGGTGGATATCCCCGCGGATGACCTGCTTACAGCGCTTGCCAAAGACAAGAAAAATACCTCATCGCAGTTACGTCTTATTTTGCCGGATAAAGAGGGCGTCATTGGCATTGGTCTCTATGACAACAGTGAAGAATTTCGTGCCGCCTGCAAACGGTTTTTAGCCACGGTATTACCAGCAGGGCAATAAAGTTAACCTCTGGCGGCGCGAATCTACAATTTCTTGGAAGTACGCCTGAAGTGTCTGAAGTAAAATTCATACCTGGTTGTTAGTGGTTTGCCTATCTAGGCTAGGATTTTTTTAAGTTTTTGGAAGGGGAGTAGCGTGCAAGAGGGACCACAAACAGTTCAGGTGAGTGTCATTATGCCTGCCTATAATGCTGCACGGTATATCGGCGAGTCAATAGACTCTGTTCTGGGTCAATCCTACATTGGCTGGGAGCTTATCGTTATCAACGACGCTTCCACGGATGGTACTCAGCAGGTGGTTGAGCGTTATGTTGCCTTAGACGACAGAATCAAACTGCTGAACCTGCCTGAAAATCATGGGGCGCCTGCGGGACCTCGTAATAATGGTATTGCGCAAGCAGCGGGTAAATGGATTGCTTTTCTTGATTCAGACGATCTTTGGCATCCCGAAAAACTAACCGTGCAGATGAAAGCTCTGCAAGACTCTGGTGCAAAATTCTGCAGTGCTATGATGAACGATTTTCATGACAGCGCAACCATCGTTATTGATGATGTCGGCGTGCCGACAATGGAAACGATCACTTTTTACCGTCAATTGGTGCGTTATCGAACGCCTACATCGAGCGTGGTGATTGAACGTGAGATTTTGCTGAGCCTACCGTTTAATGAGGACATGAGATTTAAAGCTAGAGAAGACTACGATCTCTGGCTGCGAGTGCACGAGAGCATCCGCGAAAGCGTTAAAGTCATGACACCGCTTGTTTATTATCGCGTCAGTGAAGGCCAGATCTCTGGCTCAAAGTGGACTATGTTAAAAAGAACATTGCTCGTGCTGCAAGAGTATCGGTTTATCGATGGTTCGCAACTGGGCTGGAAGAGCTACCTCTACACCGGGACCCATGTGCTATTTTCGTTGTATTATCGAATTATTCTTAAGTCTTTATAACAAATATATTTTGGTTGAGTAGATTATATGAAAAAGATACTAGTGACCGGTGGCGCCGGTTTTTTGGGCTCCCATCTGTGTGAAAGATTGTTAGGTCTAGGCAATGAAGTGATCTGTGTCGACAATTTTTTTACCGGATCGAAACAGAACATCATGCCTCTGTTAGCAAATCCTTCCTTTGAGCTTATGCGCCATGACGTAACATTTCCTCTCTATCTTGAGGTAGACGAGATCTACAATCTAGCGTGTCCTGCGTCACCCGTGCATTACCAGTTCGATCCTGTGCAGACGACAAAGACCAGTGTTCATGGAGCGATCAATATCCTTGGTCTGGCTAAGAGGGTCAAAGCCAAGGTGTTTCAAGCTTCTACCAGTGAGGTTTATGGAGATCCTGAAGTGCATCCGCAAGTTGAGTCTTATTGGGGCAAGGTGAATCCAATCGGTCGCAGAGCGTGTTATGACGAAGGCAAGCGTTGTGCTGAGACGCTGTTTTTTGATTACCATCGCCAGCATGGCGTGCGAATTAAGGTTGCTCGTATCTTCAACACTTATGGTCCGAGAATGCATCCAAATGATGGCCGTGTCGTCAGCAACTTTATTGTTCAGGCATTGAAAAACGAAGATATCACGATGTTCGGTGATGGCATGCAGACTAGAAGTTTTTGCTACGTCGATGATTTGATCAGTGGGTTTATCGAGTTTATGGGTAGTGATGATGAGTTTGTCGGACCGGTAAATTTGGGTAATCCGGGTGAGTTTCGAATGCTTGAACTCGCGGAAAAAGTTATTGAGCTAACAGGATCCAGTTCAAAGATCATACATATGCCTCTGCCTCAGGATGATCCGCGTCAGCGCCAACCAGACATCAGTCTGGCGAAGGAGATGCTTGATTGGACACCAAAAGTGCAGCTTGATGAAGGCATACGGAAAACGGTGGAATACTTTAAGGGCGTTATTTAGCTCTTGATACATTGGCTGGATGTTTGTCTGCATGCGGTTCAAACCAGGAAGTTGAAGTTACATACCTTTGGGCGCTCGTGATCGAAACATCAGGCTTCAGGTAAATATCGCAACATATCGAGAGAGCAGCTGAAAATGAATATTGTAGTTGTAGGGTCAGGTTACGTTGGGCTTGTTACGGGTACCTGTTTTGCGGAGATGGGAAATTATGTCACCTGCATAGATATCGACATGGCAAAGCTTGCTAAATTGCAGGCTGGTATTGTACCGATGCACGAACCCGGGCTTGAAGAAATGATACGGAGTAATGTCAGTGCTGAACGATTGACGTTCAGCGCAGACCTTAAGAAAGCACTGGAACGAGCTGCAGTTGTGTTTATTGCGGTCGGTACACCTCCCAACGAGGATGGCAGTGCTGACCTATCACATGTATTGGCGGTCGCGAAAAATATTGGCAACACAATGGCACGAAAGCTTGTTGTGGTTGATAAGTCCACCGTGCCCGTTGGCACCGCAGATCTCGTCAAAGCCGAAATAGAATCTGCGTTAGCGCGGCGTGGCGAAAATATTGCGTTTGATGTTGTCAGCAATCCGGAGTTTTTGAAGGAAGGTGCGGCTATTAAGGACTTTATGACTCCTGATCGTATCGTCATTGGTACAACCGTCGAGTCTAGTCGCAAAATTTTGTCAGAACTCTATGCGCCGTTCTCCAGAAATCATGACAAAATGCAGTTTATGGGCGTTCGTGATGCCGAAATGACTAAATATGCGGCCAACGCGATGCTTGCGACGCGAATTTCCTTTATGAACGAGATAGCCATGATATGTGAGCACTATGGCGTAGACGTAGAAAATGTTCGGCGCGGTATCGGTTCTGACACACGGATTGGTTATTCATTTTTGTATTCCGGTGTTGGTTATGGCGGTTCCTGTTTTCCCAAGGATGTGCGCGCCCTGATCGAAATGGCCAGCATTGGCGAACTGGATCCCTGGATACTGAAAGCTGTCGACAATAGAAATAAAGCTCAGAAAGCCAGTTTTGCCCATAAAGTCCACCGACGCTTTGGCAGTGATCTATCAGGCAAAAAATTTGCTATATGGGGACTTTCCTTCAAGCCCGATACCGACGATATCAGAGAATCACCGGCCATCGAACTCTTGAGAATACTGGTCAGGCAGGGTGCTGAAGTCGCCACTTATGATCCAAAAGCAATGGATGCTACCTACGAAGCGCTGACTGTGCTGGAGCGTTCAAAGGCGACGTTTTGTAAGGACAGCTATGATCCAATCGACAATGCCGATGCACTGATCGTCATGACTGAGTGGAAGCTATTCAAACAGCCAGACTTTGAGGTTTTGGCAGCAAAGCTTAAAGAAAAAGTGATTTTTGATGGCCGAAATATCTACGACCCTGCGACGGTGGCAGGTTTTGGTCTCGACTACATCGGTGTTGGCCGCCAGGCCGTCGCACAGATCTAGCCTGCGACATGTTGTTTTGGACTTGTCGCTGGATCAAGAAATTTAGGTAGATCAGGCTAACAGCATTAATAGAGGAACGTTAATTGATTACGGTAGTTACAGGCGCCAATGGTTTTGTCGGGTCATGGCTGGTAAATAGCCTGGTTGCAGCGGAGATAGACGTGTGTGCCTGTTACCGCACGAGCGCAATCCAGGTTGTACAGGGCGTGACAGCACATCACGTTGGTAATATCGATGAAAGTACAGATTGGCTCGCCGCACTTGAGAACGCAGACAACGTTATCCATTGCGCTGCACGTGTCCATGTCATGAACGATAACTCACTGGACCCCCTTAGTGAGTTTCGCCGGGTCAATGTTGGCGGCACTTTAAACTTGGCTCGCCAGGCGGTTGCGGCTGGTGTGCGGAGATTCATATATTTAAGTTCGATTAAGGTAAATGGCGATGGTACGACAAAAGGTGAGCAATACACTGCCGCTGATGTTGTTCATCCGGAAGACCCGTACGGTATCTCCAAGTGCGAGGCCGAGGAGGGCTTACGACAAATCAGTCGTGAGACTGGCCTTGAGGTGGTTATTGTAAGGCCTCCGCTAGTTTATGGTGTTGGTGCTAAGGGCAATTTTGCAGCGTTGGCGCGTGTAATAAAAAAAGGTTTTCCCTTACCTCTGGGATCCCTCTTGAATAATCGCCGAAGTCTTGTGTCTCTGAATAATCTCGTAGATTTCCTCACCTTATGCCTGGCGCATCCAAAAGCCGCCAATGAAACATTTCTAGTCAGTGATGGTGAGGATCTGTCCACCAGAGGACTTATCGAGGAGATGGCCAAAGCGCTGGGTTGTCCGATCCGTTTATTACCGTTTCCCGTAGGCGTTATGCAACTAGCAGCGCAAATAATAGGAAAAGGGGATGTCGCCAGACGGGTGTTAGGAAGCTTGCAAGTGGACATTAACAAAAATCGTGAACTGCTGGGCTGGGTACCTTCAGTCAGCGTCGCTGAAGGATTAAAGGTAGCGCTTCAAGACGTTTAACGTCTGCATTACTGTATCACATGAAGGAATATCTATGGACTATCTATCACTTATTGGCCGAAGCTCATTGCTCTTCGACACAGATATTAATCGCTACAGCGAAGACATGGCTACTAAGGTTGCCAATTCCCGATTTCTTGTTATCGGAGGTGCTGGGTCAATTGGTCAGGCCGTTACCCGGGAAATATTCAAGCGCGGGCCGAAGGCGCTCCATGTTGTTGATATCAGTGAAAACAACATGGTTGAGTTAGTGCGAGATATTCGTAGTACCCTTGGTTATGGTGAAGGTGATTTCCGCACATTCGCCCTGGATTGTGGCAGTCGCGAGTTTGAAGCACTGATGGCCACCGAAGGTCCTTATGATTATGTCCTCAATTTGTCGGCATTGAAGCATGTCAGAAGTGAGAAGGATCCTTTCACGCTAATGCGCATGGTTGAGGTCAATGTTTTCAATACGATAAAGACCCTGGGCTTGGCCCGTGCCAGTGGCGCTAAAAAATATTTTTGTGTGTCAACTGATAAAGCCGCAAATCCCGTGAACATGATGGGTGCAAGCAAGCGAATCATGGAAATGTTCCTGATGCGCGAAAGCTTAACCCAGACGATTTCAATGGCACGTTTTGCTAATGTTGCGTTCTCTGATGGTTCGCTGTTGCACGGCTTTAACCAGCGTGTTGCCAAGCGCCAACCGATTGCTGCGCCTAATGACGTAAGACGATACTTTGTGACACCACAGGAGTCTGGTGAGCTGTGTCTGATGTCCTGTCTGCTGGGTGAAAATCGCGATATCTTCTTCCCCAAATTGAGTAAAAAACTGCACCTGATTACCTTCTCTGAAATTGCTGTACGTTATCTCAAGCAACTCGGCTATGAGCCGTTCGAGTGCGCAAGTGAAGACGAAGCGAGGGATCGGGCAGAAGAACTGATCGCCAACCGTCAGTGGCCCTGTTTCTTTTTCAAGAGTGATACAACTGGTGAAAAGGATTTTGAAGAATTTTTCACTGACCGGGAAAATCTTGATATGTCACGTCTGGAAAGCGTGGGCATCATTCGCAATGAACCTGATTTCAGCGAGGACCAACTGGAAGCATTTAAGACAGGAATTGAGTCCTTGCTTGCCCAGCCTACCTGGGCCAAGAGCGACATCGTCGAATTTTTTTATAAAATATTGCCTGAGTTTGCCCACAAGGAAACCGGCAAGTATCTTGACCAGAGGATGTGAATTGATGATCCGTCTGCTTGATATTATTTTATCCGGGCTTGCTTTACTTGCCTTGTCACCACTGTTGATTCCTGTTTGTTTGGTTTTGCGATTTACTGGTGAACGTGAAGTGTTCTATTTGCAGGAGCGAGTTGGCGCCAAGGGGCTGCCTTTCAATATATACAAATTTGCCACTATGTTGAAAGCCAGTCCGAGCCTTGGGCCAGGTACCGTTACTGTGCGAGATGATCCAAGAGTGCTACCGTTTGGCACGTTCCTGCGCAAAACCAAGATCAATGAACTGCCTCAGTTGCTGAATATTTTCTTCGGGCATATGAGCGTTATCGGCCCACGCCCGGTTACCAGCCGGGAATATGGTACCTATTCGTCGGAATCACGGGCGGCTATCGAAACTGTTATGCCAGGGCTAAGCGGTATGGGATCGGTTATCTTTCGTGATGAAGAAGCGCTGATGGCGCTGGATAGCGACCCTCGAGTGGTTTATGAAAAATATATCGGTCCCTACAAGGGCCGTGTTGAGCAATGGTATGCGGCAAAAATTGGTGTGGGGCTATACTTGCTGCTGATATTTCTGACGGTTTATGTCGTGCTGTTTTCGAAATCTGACCTTGTCTGGAAAGTGTTCCCTGATCTACCTGTACCACCACTGGAGATTCAAAAGGCGCTGAATTATGCAGACGCGTGACAATGATGTTTCACCTGAGGTCCGGATACGTTGCCGAGAGGTCTCGGCATAGCGCTGTAGAATGAGTCAATCGAGATAAATTGCCGTGCTCAAGTTTGAGTGCTGTATGACTGAGGATAATCTCCCCTTTTCTAACTTGCTGCAAAAGTAGAGGTTAGGCGACCATGGCCAACTCCTGATTTGGGGTTATATCGGCCGGCACCATATTAGGCCGTTCGTGATTGTAAGTCCAAAGCTAGGTCATCGCAAAGTTCTGAACTTCACTGATCGACGAGAACAAGGGATGCGCTAACCAGTCATATCTTACAGTCCGGTTATAGCGTTCTACATAAGTATTCGTAAGCGTTAGCCAAACCACACCGTTAGGCTGACGCTTACGAAAGGTGCGCCGATATTTGATTTGCGTTTTTCTTTGATGCGGCTAGAATCTCATTTGTTGCCTTTATAGCATACTTTTACGAATCGACAATGCTGAAGTTGATGAATTGACGAGGCAGATGAGTCAACTTATTACCGTCAGAATTTAAATCCAGCATAATGTTGGAGCTACAGTAAGGAAATATTAGATGAAAAAGGATATCGCTGAAAATCCCTCCGAATACGAGCAGGGACAGAATTTTTCAAAGATAAATAGTTTATTGCACGCAAGACGCTACAGTGTTCTGATGAAATTGATCAAGCAGTTCCAATCTGGAAGATCAGAGACATCTCCAATTAGAATTTTGGATATAGGATGTGGTGCGGCAAAAGTATTTAGTGTTTTAAATCCTTCTTTTAATATTCATTACACCGGCATTGATTATAAAAGTCGTCATGCTACTGTCGCAACTGAAAGATATGGTAACCAATCAAATTTTAAATACATAAATGATTTGGTACAGAACCATTTCGAAGATATACACGATTACGATGTCATTACCTGTTTTGAAACCTGCGAACACATCCCCGAGGCTGATGTAGTACGTATTATTGAAAGTATCGCGAAGTCTCGCCCTAAGTTATTTGTATGCTCCGTTCCAAATGAGCAAGGGCCGATAATTTCGGTTAAGAATTTCGGCTCGATGTTGATTGGATGGAGACGTCACAAAGAATATAGCTTTGCTGAAACTATTAAGGCCAGTTTATACATGCAAGACAGTATACCTAGGCATACTACAGAGCATAAAGGCTTTGACTGGCGATGGTTGGCCCAAACGATTAGACACAACATGATCATACGTAAAATTCATCGTAGTCCGGGGAATTTTCTGCCCTGTTTCATGTCACCATCGATTTTGTTTGAATGCATCTCGGACAAAGATAAGCTTTAGTAGTCGTTCGCGTATTTTGGTCAACGTTAGATTTTGCAAGTAAATCGGTGTATTGAAAGTATGTGGCTTATTTGGGGGTGATGATCCCTATGTGGCCGTCAAGTAGTCCTGGACGGTGTTTTAAGTTTTTCCAGATGCAACTGGTGCAACTGGCAAAGAGGGTGTAAATACTTCTATGTAACTGCACGGGTTGAACATGAGCCTGTTCGAAGAGCCTCTGCCAGATCATGTAGAACTAAACCAGTTACACGGAAATATTTACACCCGCTGTAGTGGTCAAGTAATCCCGGACAGTGATTTAGGTTTTTTCTCAGATTCAGCTGGAGACAAACCGCCATTGTGCTGTAAGCGTTCATTCCGCGCCGTTCTTCCGCTAGCGCCATGCCATGGATAACGTTGCCTCTTCTTAATGGAGGAAGCAAACTATGACAAAGCAAATAGCGACACGTCGAACGGTAGAGCAATGGCAGT